>JAUMFR010000067.1:0-14976 GCA_032119755.1 Solirubrobacterales bacterium
CGTGCTTCTTCGTCGTACTTCAGTTCCTTGTAAGACATTTCTTCTGGTTCCTCCTTGTTGAGTGGCGGGGACTAGCTGACCTTGGCGAGTACGTCTGACTCGCGAAGGACGAGAAGTTCCTCGCCGTCGATGGTGATTTCCGTTCCTCCGTACTTGGAGTAGAGGACCTCGTCCCCCTCCTCGACGTCGAGAGGACGGCGGCTGCCGTCTTCGTTGAGAGCACCGTCACCGACGGCCAGGACCTTCCCCTTCTGGGGCTTCTCCTTGGCGGTGTCGGGCAGGACGATCCCGCTCGCAGTCTTCTCTTCTTCCTCGGTTGCCTGCACAATCAGGCGGTCACCCAGGGGCTTCAGTTTCATCGTTGATACCTCCGTTGCTGAGGGTCTAATTGTCAGCGCTCAGGACAGGCGTTCAGCGTGCCTCTGGCGCTTTGGCACTCTCTGGTGGAGAGTGCCAACTTGAGGAGGAGTATAGGCAACGATCGCTGTTTTTCCAAGGCCTCCGGCGGATTACTCAGTTCCGGGACGGCGGGTCACCGTTTCCCCCGAGCAGGGTACCGGGACGCTCGACGATCTGGGAGAAGCGGATCACGCTGACGGTATCGTCGGGGGAGATCGGTCGACCGTAGATCTGCTCGAGGAAGGCGAGACTGTCTTCGAGCCTGCGGAACTCGGGATTGTCGTGCTCGATGTCCCGGGGAGAGAGCTCGGAGGCCTTCTTCACCTCGACATCGTCGACCACCGCCGCAAATATCTTCTCGCGAGGCTGATGTCTGTATCCAACGGTGATCCAGACGACCAAACCCCGCTTGTACTTACGAGATTTGTCTCCCAGTCGGATGGTGGCGGTCTTCCGACCTCGCTTCAATTGGTCGACGAATACGGCAGAGTAGAAATTGAGTACGTAGAACCCGCTCACCACGGGCAGCCTAGAGCAAGCAGGCGCACAACCTTTGCCTCCCGTGCGTGTTCTTGATGATGCGATGAAAGTGATCAGATACCCCCTAGTCCTGACCGCGACGGTCCTGGCAGCCCAGCTGGCCCTGGGTGTGTCGCTGACGCAGGCCCGCCCGACCTGTGGCGGAAAGGTTGCCGACATCGTCAAAGGCCCTGGCAACGACCGTCTGGTCAACCCGATCGGCCCTCAGGTGATCGTCCTCGGGGGCGGCAATGACGTTTTGATCACCCGAACCGGATCCAAAGGTCCGGACACCGTTTGCGGTGGACCGGGAGACGACCGGATCAACAGCGGCAGTGGAGCCGATCGAGTCTTCGGAAACGACGGTGCCGACTCGATAATCGGTGAGAAGGGCGGAGACACGGTCTACGGAGGAACGGGCAACGATCTCGTCCGATCCGGTCGTGGTGTGGACAGGATCTACGGCTCCAGCGGCGACGATTCCATCTACACCGATGCCGGCAAGGACTGGATCGACGCTGGTTCAGGCGACGACACCGTGTTTGGTCAGGACGGGAGAGAGAAGGCGACCCGCGGCGGGGACGGAGATGATTTCATCGATACGGGTGCTGGCGGTGAGACGGTCTACGGAGGTCCCGGAGCTGACTACATCCGTGGACGTGACGGCAGTGACTTCATATACGGAGGATCGGGTCCGGACCGGATCTACGGTGACCAGGTCGACGACCATCTCTACGGCGGGGCCGGAGACGATGTGGTGCTCGGTGGTCACGGGATCGACTTCCTATACGGCGACGAGGATGCCGATCTCTTGCGCGGTGGCACCAACGGAGATGATTACTTCGGTGGCTCGGGAATCGATACCGTGAGTTTCGCCACGGCCACACCCCCTGGGGCAAGCGCGGGCATTCCGGGTGTGAGGATCGATGCCGGCTCGGCCGCCGGCGACGATGGCAGCTCCGAGACCCTCAGCAGTATCGAATCGATTCTCGGCTCTCCTTATGCCGATGACAACAACTCGGATCGTGCATTCGAAGATCTATGCGGAGCCTCAGGTTGTGCCCACGAGCAGGTCTTGGTCGACGATCGCACCGATCGCGACGTGGGGCTGATCTTGATCGGCGACGACAGCGCCGACGACGACTGGGTTGTCACATCCTCAGGAACGACTGTGAGCATCGTCTCCTCTTCACCTCTCTCGGCCGGAAACGGATGCACTCCCACTGCGAGCGGTGCAACCTGCCAGATCCCCATCGATCTCGGCTTCATCGCCGCATGGACAGGCGATGGAGACGACCGCATCGAGATCAACTCCGCTGTCGCCGATACTGCCACGACCGACCTAGATGGCTCTGACGGTGATGACGAGGTGATCGGCGGCCCTCTGGACGATGTGATCATCGACGGTGGAGGTCGCGATTTGCTCTCTGGACGGGCTGGTGCCGACGCCCTCATCAGCAATATCGGTGCTGATGATCTGCGTGGCGGGGATGGAAACGATCAGCTGGTTACCAACACGATCTGCGTGCCTCACTCCTTCTCGGGAGGTGGGGGCATTCAGGACATCGCCGGATTCGCGCGGGTTCAAGAGGTTGGGATCGAGGCCAAGTTGGGGGGCACGGCCAAGGCCCGCAACGACTCGTCCTGCGCCGCAACGACGGTCTCGGCCGACCTCGAGATCCTCGAGGGTACGAGTCAGAACGATGTCCTGGTCGGGACGAATGGATCCGACACCATCTATGCGCGGCAGGGCGATGATCTCTTGAAGGGACTGGGTGGGGAGGACAGACTCTTCGGATCGATCGGCAGAGACGATTGCCGGGGCGGCGGCGGTCCCACGCTCTTCGACAGCTGCGAGATCAAGCGCAGGTAGCCAATCGGCGCTCAGCCCTCGTAGCCGGCCTCCCCGATCAGGGGCACGAAGCGGCAGGGCCCGATCTCGTCGATGCTCTGCTCCCCGGCGACGCCGAGCGTGACCCGGGTCAGCACCTCCCCGCCGTCTGCCGAGACTGGAACCACCAGCCTCCCTCCCTCCTCTAGTTGGGAAACGAGCCGCTCCGACAGGTTCGGAGCCCCCGCGTGTACCGCGATCGCGCCATAAGGAGCCAGCGCAGGCCAGCCACCCGACCCGTCCCCGGAGATACAGGTCACGCGCTCGACTTCGCACTCGCGCAGCGCTGCCTCTGCCCGATTGGTCAGTTCCGGGATCCGCTCGATCGAGATCACCTCTTTGCAGAGATGGGAGAGGATCGCCGCCGAATAACCTGACCCGGTTCCGATCTCGAGCACCTTCTCATCTCCGGTCAGAAGCAGGCTCTGGCAGATCTCGGCGACCATCAGAGGCTGCGAGATCGTCTGATCGAATCCGATCGGCAGGGCTCCGTCGGCGTAGGCGAGATGTCTGCTCACCTCGGGGACGAATACCTCTCGTGGTACCGCTCCCATCGCAGCGAGTACCCGCTCGTCGGTGATTCCCCGGGCTCGAAGTTGCTGCTCGACCATTTCGGCCCTGAGTCCGGGGTAGTCGCTCAAGGAACGTAGTTCTGGAGATCCTCCGGGCGCAGGATCGTCAGCCTCCCCCGTCCGACCTTGACTACACCCTCGCGCTCCAGACCCGCGATGAACCGGCTGACGCTCTCACGCGAGGTGCCGGCAAGTTGGGCGAGATCCGCCTGACGCATGGTCAAGGTGACGGGTTCGCTGGTGCCCCCGGCACTGGCTTCGGGAGTCGAGAGCGCCTGGATCAGAGCCGCTGAGACCCTCGCGGGAACGGTCTGGAAAGACTGGCTGGCCAGACGCTCATTCGCTGCCCGGAGCCTCTCGGCGAGCGCGACGACCATCTTCTCGGCCAGCTCTGGATACTGCCGCAGCAGAGAACGCATGTCGGTAGCGGGTATCGCGAGCAGTTCGACCGCGTCCGAGGTCTCGACGCTCGCGGATCTCGTCCCCTCATCGAACAACGACATCTCACCGAAGACGGCACCAGGACCGAGGTTGGCGAGAGTGATCGCCCGACCGTCCCTGTGCTCTCTGGTCACACGGCACGACCCCGACTTCAGTACGAAGCAGGTTCCCCCGTCATCTCCCTCGCTGAACACCCTCGTTTCAGCAGGGAACCGACGGGGTATGGCGAGAGCGGCAACCTTCTTAAGCTCGTCGGTCGAAAGCGACGAGAACAGGGGAACCCCTGCCAGAAGCTGCACGATGCCTTCGGCTCTCTCCTCCATCCTTTTTGGATTATCCAGCCTCTGGCGTCTGGGTGCTGGAAGGCGAGACCCCCGGGTGACTACCAAGGGAGGTCATCGGCGATCTCGGAGAGTCCGGGAGCGTTGTCGTCCCTGTCCGACACCAGACGTGACATGGCCGGCCAGTCGACGTTCACATCAGGGTCATTCCATGCGATGCCGCTCTCGGTGGCTGCGTCGTAGTAGCTGGAGAGCTTGTAGATCACATCTGCCTCGTCGCTGAGAACGCAGAAGGCGTGACCGAAGCCGATCGGAACCAGCAGTTGACGCCGGTTGACGTCGCTCAACTCGAAGCTCTCCCAGCGCCCGAAGGTGGGTGACTCCCTCCTCAGGTCCACCGCGACATCGAGGATCGTGCCACGCGCACAGCGGACGAGCTTT
Source organism: Solirubrobacterales bacterium (assembly GCA_032119755.1). Taxonomy (GTDB): domain Bacteria; phylum Actinomycetota; class Thermoleophilia; order Solirubrobacterales; family 70-9; genus CAIUSP01. The sequence continues at coordinate 4,545 of JAUMFR010000067.1, forward strand.
GCCTGACCTGGCGCGGTCTGGAAGTGGATACCTCTCAGCGTTCCCTTGATGGAGCGTGAGTGGTTCTCCTGGACGAACTGATACCCGATGCCAAGTTCATCCATCACGTCGCTGCGCCAACTCTCGCTGAGGAATCCTCGCGGGTCCTCGTTGGCAGACACCTCGAAGAGGATCAGTCCCTCCAGCTCGGTATCGAGGCGCTCGAAGCTCATCTGTCGGAGTCTGCTCCCAGCTCCTGGCCGTAATGGCTCAGGTAGTAGTCGCGATACTCACCCGACCGGATCGGCCCCCACCACTGCGGGTTGTCCCGATACCAGGCAAAAGTGCTCTCGATCCCCTCGTGGAATCCGATCTCCGCCTTCCAGCCGAGCGCCTCGAGCCGCGCCGACGAGAGCGAGTAGCGAAGGTCGTGTCCAGGACGGTCCTCGATGAAGTCGATCCGGGAATCGTCTCCGCCTGCCAGCTCGATGATCCTCTTCACGACCTCGATGTTCTCGAGCTCGTCCGGCCCTCCGACGTTGTAGGCCTCTCCGGTCGCTCCGAATTCGAGCACGACGTCTATCGCTCCGCAGAAGTCCTGGACGTTCAGCCAGTTGCGGATCTGTTTTCCATCCCCGTAGACGGGGAGTTGGTCACCAGCGAGTGCGTTGAGGATGCAGAGGGGGATCAGTTTCTCTGGGTGCTGGCGGGCGCCGTAATTGTTTGAGGCACGCACGATCAGGGCATCGGAGCCGTAGGTGCGCGCAAACGCGCCCACGAGCAGGTCTCCTCCTGCCTTCGAGGCCGAGTACGGGGAGGAGGGATCGAGCGGTGATGACTCGGTGGCCGATCCGTCTGTGCCCGAGAAGTCACCGTAGACCTCGTCGGTCGAAATCTGCAGATGCCGTATGCCGGCCTCGCGGGCCGCATCGAGCAGGACGTAGGTGCCGAACACATCGGTTTCGATGAACTCACCAGGCGTCTCTATGGAGCGATCGACATGGCTCTCAGCCGCGAAATTGATCACCGCATCACATCCCGTGATGGCCGCCGAAACCGCGGTTCGGTCCCGGATGTCACCTTGGACGAATTCGAGTCTGTCCGACGCCGCGCTCGCGAGATTCTCTCTTCTTCCTGCGTAGGTCAGCTTATCGAGGACGACGATCTGATCCTCCGGATGGACTTCGAGCCGACGCTCGACGAAATTGGAACCGATGAAACCCGCACCACCTGTGACCAGCAACTTCATGCAGGCACCTCGTCTGGACTCGCAGCGCGTCGGCGCTGGAGATACTCATCGAGGCCTGTCTTCCATCGGGGGAGCATGATCGGAGTTTCCCACTCGCTGACCAGAACCGAGTTCGCGGGGCGTGGGGCAGGGCGCGGGAATGCTGCTGTGTCGATCGGAATCAACTTCACCTCCACCTGCGCCTGCCTGAAAATCTCCTCTGCGAATTCGTACCAGGAACACTCTCCGGCGCCGGACATGTGATGGATGCCGTAGGAGTCGGTCTCGATCAAACTTGTCAGCCCTGCTGCGAGATGACCCGCAAAGGTAGGGCTGCCGACCTGGTCATGGACCACCTTCACCGGCTCGCCGGTCGATCCGACCTCGAGCATCGTCTCCACGAAGTTCGGCCTCTGGTTGGCGGCCCCGAACAGCCAAGAGGTCCTGACGATGAAGTGGTCGGGGTTGGCTTTCCGCACAGCCTTCTCTCCAGCCAGTTTCGATCGGCCGTAGGCCTGAATCGGTGAGGTCGGGTCGGATTCGACATAGGGGGTCTCCTTGGCCCCGTCGAAGACGTAGTCGGTGGAGATCTGGCAGATACTCGCGCCGACCGCCTCAGCCGCGGCGGCCAGATGACCAGCTCCTGAAGCGTTGACCTCGGTCGCTTCCTCCTCGTGAGTTTCGGCCCCGTCGACATCCGTCCAAGCCGCGCAGTTGACCACCGTCGCGGGCGCTTGCTCCTTGACCAATGTCTCGACGGCCGACTGGTCGGTCACGTCGAGGTCGCTGCGAGAAAGTGCAATCACTTCGTGCCCGAGTTCTCGCGCGGCTACGGTGAAGTCGCCTCCGAGCATCCCGCTCGCTCCGGTGATCAGGATCTTCATGCCGTGAGGGTCATGGCATCGTGATCTCAGCGTGGTCGCCGACCAGGAACTGCAGCGCCCTTGGCCGGTCGGCTCCTCCGGTGATGGTCACGTCGCGCCCGAGCAGACTCCGTTCCATTCGTGAGCCGAGATCCGAGATGCTCGAGTTCGCCAGCACGATCGAGTATTCGATCTCTGAGTTGGTCACGCGTACTCCGCGACCGATGGATGTGTAGGGACCGATATAGGCGTCTCGGAGATCGGCGTCGGCGTCGATCACGGCGGGGCCCCTGACCACGGTTCTCTCCAGCCTTGCTCCCGGCGCGATGACCACACGTCCATCGACCTCGGAGTCGATCAGTTCGCCATCGATGTTGGATTCGAGGTCCTCCAATACCAAGCGATTGGCCTCGAGCATGTCCTCGAGCCTCCCAGTGTCCTTCCACCACCCCTTGACGCGATGTGCGCTCACCTTGGAACCGTCGTCGATCAACTTCTGGATCGCGTCGGTGATCTCCAATTCCCCCCTCGGCGATGGCTCGATCGCCCGGGCGGCCTGGTGGATCGATGGCGCGAACATGTAGACGCCGACGAGAGCCAGATCGCTCGGAGGGTCGACTGGCTTCTCGATCAGTCGCACCACCCGCTCGCCATCGAGCTCGGCAACGCCGTAGGAGGAGGGGTCGTCGACCGGCGTGAGGAGGATCAGGGCGTCGGGTTCCTGGCTGCGGAAGGCCTCGACCAGATCGACGATCCCGTCTCGTAAGAGGTTGTCGCCGAGGTACATGACGAAGGGACTGTCGGCGAGGAAATCAGACGCTGTCAACATCGCATGGGCCAGACCCAGCGGCTCGGCCTGTTCGATGTAAGTAAGCCTTGCTCCGAAGTTGCTGCCATCTCCTGCCGCATCGCGGATCTCGTCGCCGGTCGCGGGAGCGATGATGATCCCGATCTCGGTGATGCCTGCCTCCACCAGAGCCTCTATCCCGTAGAAGAGGACGGGCTTGTTGGCCACCGGGACGAGTTGCTTGGCGGAGGTGTGAGTGATCGGCCGCAGCCGTGTGCCTGCGCCACCCGAGAGGATCAGCCCTTTCAGATCTGCACTCATCAGTGTTCAGGCTACTGCCGCACCGCGGGCGTGAGGCCAGCGGAATTGCGGATCCCGGGGACTAGTAGGTGCCGCCGAGCTTGCGATGGTCCCAGCTGGCGGTGCGCACGGGATTGAAGCGGATTACCACCCTCTTCGACGCCTGCGCCTTCAGCGCTTCGGCTGCGTCTCCCTCGATCGACTCGATTCCCTCGGCGTACCGGACCGTGAGATCCTTGGCGAACTCGAAGACCGTGTCGAATTCGGTGATCAGTTCAGCTTTCGCCTCTATTTGCACTCCCCGTAGCTCTTGATACTCATCGCCGGACTCGATCAGCAGGGTGGCGCGATCGTCGCGCTCGAGGTTCTTCACCTTCTGGGACTTCCCATAGGTCCAGACCCAGATCTCTCCATCCCGGACGACGTACCAGAGCGGCATCAGATGGGGCCAGCCACGCGGACCGAAGGTGGCTACGTTGACGATTCGCTCCTGATCGAGGAAGTCGAGTTGCTCCGCCTCGGTCATCACTATCTGGTCGCGACGGCTCATTGGTCTCGCCTGAGAATAGGCCCAGGAGAAGCATCTATGCTCACCCGCGACAGGTGCCCTCTGGCGAAGAGGGTTCTAGTTCAGGGAGTCCGCTGCCAGAAGTCCTTCGTCGATCAGTTTCTCCAGGTGGGCCTGCATTGCTAGAGCAGCGGCGGGGCGGAGTTCTGCAGGCACGTCGTTCCAGACCAGGTCCAGCAGCCTCTCCCGAGAACGCTCCCCTGTGTCGAGAGCCTCGATCAGTCTTCCCTCGCGGTCGAGTCGATGTTGCAGATAGGTATCGATGACCGCTGCCGGGTCCTCGATCACAGGACCGTGCCCGGGGTAGAGGAGATCCGGCTCGAGAGCCCTCAACCTTCGCAGTGAATCCAGGTAGTCGGCCAGTGAGCCACCCTCTGCTCTCGGGGGTACCAGCCCCGAGCCCGTGCCCAGGAGGAGGTCTCCGACGAATAGGACCCTCCCGACCGACTCTTCACGATGAGCGGGGTGCTCGGGTTCGAGGATCAGGCAGAAGTGGTCGACCGCGTGGCCGGGCGTCGCAAGCGCCTTCAAGCCTCCGATCTCCTCGGAGTCGGCGAGAGTCACAGCGGTCTCCTGCATCAGAGCAAGCGCGTCAGAGTGGTCGCCGTGTCGGTGGGTGACGACGATCCCACCGTGCCCGCCCCGGGACTCGATTGCCTCGAGGACGACATCCACATGCGCTTCGTTCGCTGGCCCAGGATCGATCACCAGCGTCGGCTCTCGCCCGACCAGATAGGTATTGGTCCCGGTGAGAGTCATCGGCCCGGGATTCGGGGCGGTGATCGTGGTCAGATCGAGAGCTCGATGGGCCATGCCCAGAGCCTACGGACACGGCCCATCGGCAGGAAGCGGGGTCAGGCCGCCTTCGAGGCAGGCTTCCTTGCAGACGCCGATCGCTTCTTGGTCGCCGGAGCCGCCTGGGCATCGTCGGTCAGTTGCTCGACTACTGCCTGGCGCGCGGTTTCGGGTTCGAGCACCACTAGTTCACCCGCGCCCTTGAGTACCTCTCTGAGGAGCCAGTCCATGCTCCCGTATGGAACCTCGACCACGATCGAACCGTCAGAGAGTTCATCGACGACGGTGCTCTCTTCGCGTGTCCATCGTGCACGTTCGGGTGAGACCCAGATCCGGGCGATGTCGGCGGTCGGTACCTCTCCGCTCGCAAGCCAGCCTTCGAATGCGGCGATCTCCTCGAGTTCCTTACGGGGCTCGAAGGTCTCTTTGGTCGGTGTGGCTTCCTTGATCCTGTCGAGGCGGAAGTGTCTCACGTCGTTGCGCTTCCGGTCCCAGGCAGCCACATACCAACCCTCGGATCCGTTGGCCAGACGGTAGGGCTCGATCTCACGCTTGGTGAACTCGTCCTCGTTCTCCTTGTAGTAGTTGATTGCGAGGACCTTCTTGCCGGCGATCGCTTCGTTGACGATCCGAGCGGATTCCGAGTCGTCGCCGCCTGACGAAGCGATCTCGAGGCCTTCTTCCGAGGGGTCGTGTCCGAGTGCAGCGACGACCTTCTTCCGAGCGGTCACCAGCCCGCTCTGGGGGAGGTGATCTCCGAATAGGTCGATTGCCGCTACCAACGCCTTTGCCTCTAGCGGAAGCAGGCGGGCCGGTCGGGCGAAACTGTCTCCGTACGGCTGAGAGTCGACCTCGATCGTGTCTTCGACGATCTCGGCATAGAGCACGTAGGTGCCGCCACCGAAGTTGACGACGTTGAGCAGGTCGATGTCCTCCCGGAGTTCATCGTCGGTGAGGTTGAGCCGGGTCTTGACCTCCTCGGTCTGCAACGGCTCGAGGTCGGTCGAGGAGTCGATCAGCATGCCGGCGAGCGTGGTCAGTCGGGCGAACCTCTCCGGGCGTATGGCCGATTCCGATCGGCTGCCCGACCGCGACGCCCGTTGGGCGGTCTTTCGCTTCTTGGGCGATCGACGAGCGGTCTTGAAGTCTCCTCGATGGCGATCGATGAGCAGCGCAAGGCGATCGTTAGCCTCGTTGGCGAGCTCCGGAGGGTCGAGTACGAGCGCATTCTGGCGCCAGTGGAGGGCCCAGGCGACGATCAGTTTGGCCGAGGCAAAGTCGGTCTCGAAGATCGCCCCACGACCGGGAGCAGAGTCGCCCTTGACGGCGCGTCGGATCTCGCCGTACTGGCCGAAGTCTCGCTCGACCAGCCAGGCGATTCGATCCTTGAGGAAGATCTTGGCCTTGCCGGTGATCTCACCGAGCTGCCACTCGGCTCGGCTCGCATAGTCCCGGCGATCGAAGTCCTCGGGCGGCGTGAAATCGTGCTCCGCCTTGGAGGCGTAGGAGACCTTGCCCTGCATCCGTGACAGCCGGAACACCCTCACGGCTTCGCGCTCGTGAGAGTGCCCGATCAGGTAGAACTGCCCGCCGCGGTACACCAGGTGGTACGGATCCACCTTCCGTTTCTCGGTCTTGTCCCGTTCGATCGTGTAGTAGGTGAACTCGATCGTCTTGCGACGCGAGATCGCTGTTTCGACCTTCGAGAGCCGTTGGGAAACATCCGCGCCGTCGGCTTTCGCGGTGATGCGAACCTCGACGCTCGCTTCCTCGGGTGAGGTCAGGGGAGAGGGCTTGCCCCAGGAGACCTGCTGGAGCGCGAGGCGCAAGGGTTCCGCGTAAGCAAACTCGCCTTCGAGCAGACGCAGGGCGGTGGCCATCGCGGCGAGCTCGTCGTCAGAGAACTCGATCGCAGGCAGGTAGTAGTTTTCCGGCGGGAGTGAGTAGAGCTCTGATTCGTAGCCTTGAAGGCTCTCTCCCGGGCGCTCGACGTGGAGAGTGATACCGAGGCTCTCGAGCTCTGCGCGGTCGGCGTAGAAGCGACGGGCGAAGGCGTCCTCGTTCATGTCGCTGTAGCCCTCTACCTCGCGCTTGATCTCCAGCGCGGAGGCCGGTCGGCCCTGCGCCATCAGGAAGGAGATCAGCGAGAGTTGCCGGATAAGCTTTTCGGTGTCCTTGGCCAAGAGTCTGGGCAGCCTATCTAGGCGCGGCCTCGCACCTCGCCCGGGTCAGCCAAAAGTGCGCATTTTGCGGCTGCAGAGGCAGTATTCGGATGAGTTCGGCGTCTACTCGCCGGCTTCACCGAAGTAGGCAGAGGCCGACAGACCTCGATCGAACTGTGACCACTTCTCCCCGTCGGCGAGCTCCCGCTGGAGCCGGTCGAAGCTGCCAAGGGTGCCGCCGAGATTGTCCATCGCATGGACGAGAGCAGCCTCCCGGGTCGAGGGGACGACGGGCGAGCCGTGTTCGAGCGAACCGTGGTGGGAGAGGATGATGTGAGAGATGGCCTGTGCGAGTGCCGGATCGAAGCCGTCGATCGACTCCATCTCGGTTCGCACCCGGAAGTAGCCGATGGGAATCTCTCCGAGCAGTCTCCCGGCGTCAGTGAAGTCGATCGCAAACGGATCGTCGTTGTAGGCCTCGGTCTTTCCGAAGTCGTGGAGGAGGGCTCCTGTGACTGCGACGTCCCGGTTGATCCCCGGGAACAAAGCGGAGGCTGCGCTTACGCCCTGTGCGACGGTCAGTGAATGCTCCAACAGCCCGCCTGGATAGGCCTGGTGGTAGTGCTTGGCGGCAGGGGCGTCTCTGAATCTCTGCCAGCGTTCGGTCTTCGCTCCAAAGAAGCGCTCGAGCAGCTCGCGGAGCTGGTCGTTCTGGACGGTTCCGATCAAGTCACGAAGATCCGCCTCCATCCGGTCGACCGGCATCGGTGGGCCGGCGGTCAGATCCTCCGGGGTCCACTCGTCCTCCGCTGCCTCGCGGACCTGGCTCAGCTTGATCTGTCGGCCGAACTGCGGGTGGACCGAGAACTTGCCCTCGACATAGACCACGGAGCCTGGTTTGGCAGCAGCGGCGAACTCCGCCGCCCGATCCCATGAGAGGGCGGTGACGCTGCTCGAGGCATCGGCGAGAGTCATCTTCACGTAGTCCTCACCGTTCTTCTTCTGCAGGACCTTGCACTCTCGAACTCCGAATGCACCAGCTACAGCTTGGCCATCCGACATCTCTCCGAGTGAGACCCGCCCGTCGGTCCCGCCCTCGTCGGCTTCACCGTTGTCGAAAAGGGTTTCGTCGTTCACGGTTGCTTTTTGAGTCTTTCCAGCCATCGATTTCTTGACGGTAGAGGCGGAAGCGGACGAAGGTCCGCCCCCGGTGAGATACAGATCACGCTAGTTGCCCAACTTGGGGCCTTCCTCGCCGAGTTCTAGGTCACCGACCCCTCGATGGTCATCGACTTCGAGTCCGAAGGCTTCGATCACCCTGGCGATTCCGGCATAGGTGGTTGCGACCAGGATCAGCTCGGCTGTCCGACGATCTCCGAGCTGTCCGCGGACGCGCTCGAACAGATTCTCGTCGGTCGGGTCAGGCCCAGCAGTTTGTGCCACCAGGGCGAGCATCTCGGCCTCCGCCTGATCGAATCCCTGGAAGTCGGTCGATTCGCGAGATCTCATCGTCGCTGATCCCGCATAGCCTCGCGACCTCGATGTGTTGTGACCACTCGTACTCGGATCCGAGACGTCGTGCCACCGTCAGGATCGTCAACTCGCGATCTCGGGCGCTCAACTCGGACTCGTCCCACAGACTCGCGAGGAAGTCGATGAAGTGCGGAAAGGCCGCCTCCGCGTTGGCGAGCGTCTTGAAGATGCTCAGATCGGGAGTTCCTTCCAATACCTCGCGAGTGGTCGGCGGCAATTTCTCGGGGTCGGCGAAGGGGATCCTTTGATTCATGGTCTTTTCCGGAGACGGTGGGGGAGTGGCGAGGGCCGGAATCGAACCGGCGACACCACGATTTTCAGTCGTGTGCTCTACCAACTGAGCTACCTCGCCCCGAGCGATCGTGCGGACTCGCTGCGCCAAGGCTAGCCATTGGCGCCCGAGTTGCGCGGGCAGACAGCGGCGATCACCTCATGCTGCCTCCTTGCTCGACTTGGTCCTGCTCGAGAGCATCCCGCTCATCAACTCAAGTGCACCTGCCTTGAAGAGGTGGTCGTTCAGGTTCCCGCACTTGGGTGACTGGACGCAAGACGGACAGCCCCATTCGCAGGGACATTCCTCGATCAGCCTGAAGGCATCCCCGACCAGGCGCTCGAACTCTCCGTATCCGCGTCGGGTGATCCCGACGCCTCCGGGATGTCCGTCGTAGATGAAGATCGTCGGCTCTCCGGTCTGGTGGTGGATGTTCGTCGACAGTCCCCCGATGTCCCAGCGATCACACATCGCGATCAGCGGCAGTACGGCGATCTGCCCGTGTTCAGAGGCGTGCAAGGCCCCGAGGAGTTCGTCTCCCTGGAGCCGCGAGATCAGTTTCTTTGGAGTCGTGTACCAAAGGGCCTGGGTGACGAAGTTCTGTTCCGGCAACTCCAGTGGGATCGTCTCCAGAACCTCGTTGTCTCCCATCCTCTTGCGCTGGAAGGCGACGACCTGCTCGGTTACCGAGACGATTCCGAATTCGAGGTCGATACCAAGGGTCGCTCGCTTCTCCCGCTGCTGCTCGATCCAGATGTCAGTCTCCTTGCGGGCCTGCGTGTAGAAATCTCCCTCGAAAGTGCGAACGAGAGCCCGACGAGCGTCCAGATCGAGATCGGTCACCTCGTAAGCCCGCCCGAGGTGCAGATAGACGGCCCCGGGGTGCACGGTGTCGAAGACACGACCCGACTCCACCTGCCCGATCATCTCGCCCGATCCGGTATCGATCACCGCAATCGATTCGGCCGACGCCGAACGCAACGAGATGCGCGAGGCGACGAATTCCCCTCTCGCCGTGAGGTAGCGCTTCCCCTTGCCCCTCCTCAGTTCACCCGCGACCACCAGACCCTCGGCTGCTTCCTCCCATCCCTGACCGAAGAACTCGTCGTCCGAGCCAGGATCGAGTGGAGCCTCGAAGGCAGCGGCGAGTAGGTGCTGCGACTGGATCTGTTCGTTCTTGTGATCGAGGATTGCGGCCTCCACCGGGCGGTCCAGGAACTCGTCGGGGTGTCTGCAGAAGAACTGATCCAGAGCGTCCTGGCCCGCGACGTAGACGGCCAGCCCCCGGCTCTGTCGGCCCGCCCGACCCCACATCTGCCTCAGGCTCGAGACGGTGCCGGGGAAGTTCACGCAGATCGCGGCGTCCAGTTGGCCGATGTCAATTCCGAGCTCGAGCGCATCGGTTGCAGCTACGGCTAGAAGGTCACCGCTGGAGAGTCGTTCCTCTATCTCCCGTCGCTGACCCGGCGTGTATCCGGCCCGATAGGGAGCGATGCGCTCGCCGAGCTCAGGTCTGCCGATTTCGGCGAGACGCATCTCGGCGAAGCGCTTGATCAGTTCGATTCCTTTCCGACTCTTCATGAAGCAGATCGTCCTGATCTCTTGGGAGACGAGATCGGCCAACAACTCAGCCGCCTCCGAGATGGCCGAGCGCCGTACCTGGGTGCGCTCTTCGATCACCGGGGGGTTCCACATCGCGAGCTCCCTTCCAGCGCGCGGTGCCCCGTCGTCGTCGAGCACCGTGAACGGTAGTCCGGTCAGATTCTCGGCCAGTTCGCCTGGATTCGCGATGGTCGCCGAGGCCAGCTCGAAGGTCGGGTCTGATCCGTATCGCCTCGCGAGTCGTCGCAGACGGCGCAGGACGTTCGAGACATGGGATCCGAATACGCCGCGATAGACATGAGCCTCGTCGACCACGACCCAGCCGAGATTCGCCAGGAAGTCAC
>JAUMFR010000068.1:0-2882 GCA_032119755.1 Solirubrobacterales bacterium
GGGTCAGAGAGCGCCGGCGCTCAGCAGCGAGCCGACCACCGAGGCGACCGCCACCCCGGAGAGCGCCAGCCACTGACCCTGTTCGGGCAGTCGCGACACCGCGAATCCGCAGATCACACCGGCGGCCAGACCACCGAGGTGCCCACCGATCGAGATCCCGCTGACCGAGAAGGTGATCACGATGTTCAGGACCAGCCAGATCCCGATCTCCTGGGCGATCCGCTGGACCCCGCGCTCACGGGCGACCACGATCGTCGCCCCCATCAATCCGTAGATCGCACCGGACGCGCCGACGGTGGGAGAGTCGGGTGTGAGCAGCAACGCTCCGAACGATCCGGCGAGCAGGGCGGCGAAGTAGACGCCGAGGAACTTCGGAGTGCCGATCGCCGGCTCGAGCAACCGGCCGAGGATCCACAAGACGAGCATGTTCAAGCCGAGGTGCAGGATTCCGGCATGCAGGAAGCCGCCGGTGACGATCCGCCACCACTCCCCCACCGCGATGCCCGGTCCGTAGACGGCGAGGTTCGCCACCAAGCCTCCCGTGCCGCCGAAGGCCACCGAGCCCGCTCCCGAGGCCGCCTCGATCATGAACGCCACCACGTTGATCGCGATCAGCGCGTAGGTCGCTCGCGGCTCGGCTCCGGTGGCGATCGACTGGGCGGTGTGGACCTTGGTCCGCTCCCCGGCGCACTCGGGGCAACGCATGCCGACCGAGGTCGAGGTCATGCAAGCCGGGCAGATGGGCTTGCCGCAGGCCGAGCAGCTCACGCCGGTCTCGCGGCCGGGATGTCGGTAGCACTCCTGAACGGGGGTCACTTGAATCAAAGCCTAGCCGGGCGCCCTCTCCGGCCTGCTCCGGGGTGTCGCGATTGCCTTACCTTTTGCCGAGGAAGTGACCCCAGCACCGCCACAACTGTCCACCGCGCCCTCGCCAGGGCCGTCGCCAGCACGGCTGTGGTGTCTGGTGGTCGGGGCTTTCCTGCTGCTCACCGGCGTGGTCGGTTTCTTCTACACCGCAGACTTCAACACCGGAAGCGCCGTCAGCTCGACCTACGTCTACGGAGTCCTCGCGAGCAACGGGTGGGACAACCTGGCATTGATCGCTCTCGGAGCGCCATTGCTGTTCGTCGCACGCGACCACGCCGCGCTGGGAGCGCTCGTGGGTTCGATCGTCCTGCTGCTGATCACCCTGCTCGGCATCGCCGCGCTTGGCGAGAGCGGGATCCCGTTCTTGGCCGAGAACGACCGGCTGGTAGACCTGCTCCCTGTCAGCACCTTCGACGTCTGTCTCTATGCGGTGCTGGCCGCCCTCGGGCTCTGGGCGTGGAAAGTGTCGAATGCCACCAGCATCTGAACGGTTCGTTAACCACCGAAGCCGACGGGGCGGGTAAGATTCTCCGTCCATGAAGTCCAGATTCGCAATCGCAGCCGCCTCCGCCCTGATGCTGATCGCAGCTCCGTCTGCCTTCGCCGACGGCGCCGACGCCTCAGACCCGGGAAGCGGCTCCGGAGACCCCGTCTCGAATCCCTACCCTGCGCTCCCGCCCGAGTGTCAGCCGACCGCGGACCGAACCGCGATCGAGTGCACCTACGACTACGGCGATCGGATCGATGTCCAGCCCGCTTTCGGCTGCTGGACCCTCGAAGATGGCTCCACCCTCTGCGTCGACCCGCCCGAAATAGTCCCGGTACCGGGCTGCAACTACGCCGCCGGTGAGTGCGAGATCGTCTTCGACCCTGCGGCCGACAGATGTGTGATCGAGCGCGGCACCTCGGCGACGGTCTGGATCGGACGAGAGGGTCAGTTCTACGTGATCGATTGGCCCTGGGGCGCAAACGAGGAACTCGATGCAGCCCTGATCCGCAACGGTGCCGAGTTCAGAGACGCGATCGCGACCGGCAACGTCGACTTCGTGATCGGAGCCTGTGACTCCGGTCAGATCAACGGCGACGGATCCGAGAGGCCGCTGCCCCCGAACTCCTGCCCCGACGGAACTGAACTCTGCATTCCTCCGATGCCGAACCTCTGCCCGGACGGAGCTGAACTCTGCATTCCCCCGATGCCCGGAGAAGTCATCGAAGACGATCCATCCGGCCGTGCCGACTCACCTGCGACACTGAGCGGCGCGCGGGCCGAGAAGGGCGCAAAGGCCAAGAAGGCCAAGAAGAAGTCCCGCGGCAAGAACTCGAAGCAGAAGAAGCAGCGTCGCTGACTAAGGCAGGCGCCGACGCGCCTCGTCGGCGAGTCGCTGGGCATCCTCTGCCAGCTGCCTGAGGCTGGACTCGACCGCCTTGGTGTCCGGAGTCCTGCGCCGCAGGCCCAGCACCACCAGTGCGGCGCCCGCAGCCACGCTCGCTGCGCCGGCTGCCGCCGGGCGGACCCAGTTACGCGGATCGCGAAGCGAGCGGAGCTCCGACTCGCTCAACTCCTCGCGCCAGCTGGCGAGATCCTGGTTGGCCTGGTCGGCCACCACCGAGAGGCGCTGCTCGAGTTTCTCGACCATCTGCTCGGGCGGCTCGACCGGCTGGAGCGCGCTCCTCAACATCGTCTCGATGTCGGAGATCCCGCCGCGGATGTCGTCTGCTCCCGGCATCTCTGGGCTCACCTGGCACCTCCGGGAACGGCTTCGGCGGCGACCATCTCCTCGAGCTGCTTGACCGCCCGGTGCAGCAGCACCTTGGTCGCGCCGTTGGAGCGACCCATCGCGCGGGCGATCTCGGCGTTGTCCATCCCCAGGGCAAAGCGCATGATCAAGGCCTCGCGGCGCTCGTCGGGCAACTCGCGGATCAAGCGCATGATCTGGCCGAGCTCCTCACGATCCTCCGCGATCCGCTCGGTCCCGACCGGCGCTGCGATCGGCTCCACCAGATCGATCGAGGCC
>JAUMFR010000069.1:0-5216 GCA_032119755.1 Solirubrobacterales bacterium
GCCGATGAACCCAGCGGCACCGGAGAGGACTCCTCCGATCAGGAAGCCGATCGCTGTACGGACATCCTGAAGCGGAATGAGCAGCACCGCAACGACGATGCCGACCCCGGCGATGATCAGGTACTGGCGGCGCAGATACGCGCTGGCGCCCTCCTGGATCGAGCCGGAGATCTCCTGCATCTTCTTGTTGCCGGCCGACTTCGACAGCAACAGCTGCGTCATCAATAGGCCGTAGACCACGGCGGCAGCGGCACAGCCGAGCGCCAGTACGATTCCATAATCGGTTAGGAACTGAGTCAAGAGTCCTCCTTATTGGGTGGGCGGCGCGAGAGAATACCGCTCCGCTCGGGCGTCAGGCTTTACGCCTTCTCGCCGCCGGGCGTCCAAAGCCCGGAATCGGCTTGGTTCTGGGCTTTCGGGGGGTTCTCATCCTTCGCAGACGAGGTGCCGCCGTCCCCCTCATCCGAGCCTCCGCCCGCTTCCTTGGCATATGCGAGCTTCAGTTCGCTGACCGCTTGAGCGATCTGCGGTCGGGCCTCCTCGGGAGAATATTCGGACAGAGCCTCAGCCGCATCGATACCGATCCGGGCCTGTTCGAGATCACGTTCATCTTCCTTGCCGATCCTCCTCGCTGCGAGGTTGAGCAGGCTGACCGCGCTCTGCAGGATCAGGTCCTCCATCCGGACCTTCCTGATCTCCTCCTCCATCTGGCGGCGGAGTTCCTCTTCCTCGGGGGTCGGCGCATTCGCTTCGGATGGGTCAGCCTCGGTTCCTGTGGGCTGTGACTGGTCGTCGCTCACTTCTCAGCTCCTCTCGGGCGAATAGGTCCGTGCGGTCAACTCCACAGAGGATCGCAGAATCTCCTCGAGCGACTTACCTTGCTCGAATGCCTCGCGGGCCCTCTGGGCTCCGTTCATCGCCGGTAGATCGACCGTGATGCCCATCGCTTGGGCGGCCGGACTCGCCCACTCGACCGTCCGCTCGAGCACCTCCCTGGTCGAAACGACCTCTCCGGCGTCGAAATCGATCATCTCGCCATCCATCCCGTAGCGGATAGCCCGCCAGAAATTCTCTTCTATCTCACGGTCGAGTCGGAGATCCGGGTTCCGGCCGCCCAGCTCGTCGTAGTCGAGGGCGGCCTGACCGACACAGGCTGCCGCGAGTCCGGCCAGCGCAGTCGACTCTGCGCCATCGGTCTGCGCGTCGCAGATGCGCACCTCGACCGTCCCGAAATGATGGTGAGGGCGAACGCTCCACCAGAGCTGGGTCGCCTCGACGATCGTGCCCGTGCGGTGGAGGAGGTCCACGAAACCCGCGTAGGTTTCCCAGTCGACGAACGGCTGATGGACACCGCAGCGTGGGAAGCTGCGGGTGAAGATCTCGGTCCGAACCGAGTGCAGACCGGTGTCGCGTCCATCGAGGAAGGGCGAGTTGGCGGACACGGCAAGCAGGATCGGCAGGTACTCACGGAGCCGGTCGCTGACCGCCACCGCGCGATCGGCGCCTTTGATGCCGACGTGAACGTGCATGCTCCAGGTGTTGTTCCGTTGAGCGACCCATCCGAGGTCATGCTGCAGACGCCGGTAGTGCGCTGTGTCGATGATCTGCTGATCACGATAATCCGCCCATGGATGGGCACCCACCGAGCCGAGCGCGACCCCAGCACTCTCGGCCAGAGAGAAGAGCCTGTCTCTGCTCGTCTGCTGCTGCTGTGCGGCCTCACCGAACGTTTCCCCCCTGCCGGAACGGATCTCGATCTCGGTGTCGATGAGCTCCCCTGCGGCCGAACCAGCGAGCACGTCGTCGGCCTGACAGAGCGCGTAGAAATCCTCGAATCTGTGGACGAGTTCGAGCGACTCCGGGTCGAGCAACATGAACTCCTCCTCCAAACCGATCGTGAAGTCGGTCGAGACCTCGAATGCCTCCCGCACTCGATCGAGGTCCAGACCGTGACCTGTGGCATCGACTTCCGACACCGGAACTCCTCTCAGGCGAGGTAGAAGTAGAGCGCGTACAACAGGTCGACGGCCGGACTGGAGGTGTGAACCGTCACTTCCGGCGGAACCTTGAGCAGCTGCTCCGAGTAATTGAAGATGATCTTCACCCCGGCATCGACCAAACGGTCGGCGACTTCCTGGGCGGATTCAGAGGGAACCGCCAACACTCCCACCACCACCTGCTGCTCAGAGACGACTGATCCGAGTTGGTCGAAGTCGTGGACGACGAGTTCGCCGATCTTCGTGCCGACCAGATCCGGATCGATATCGAACATCGCCACCACCTGGAAACCGTGGTCGGCGAAGATGTCCGAGCTGGCTATTGCCTGCCCGAGATTTCCCGCGCCGAACAGTGCGATGTTGTGCTGCCCCGAAGTGCGGAGGATCTTCCTGATCTCCTCGAGAATTGAGTCGACGCCGTAGCCGACCCCGCGCTTGCCGAATTTCCCGAAGCCTGAGAGGTCGCGGCGGATCTGGGTCGAGTTGATGTGCGTGTAGGCGGCCAACTCTTGTGAGGAGATCGTCTTCTTGCCCATCTTCCTGGCCTGAGTCAGAACTTGGAGATAGCGGGAGAGCCTTGCGGCAACTCCGAGGGAAAGGCGTTCCCCTGCGGAGGCGGACTCGATTCCGGAACGGGGGTCTGCGACTGATTGCTCCATCGACTAGAGGCTAGCGAGCCGGGCCCTGACAGCACTGTGATCGATGCCCAGTTCGCAAACTTCTTCCCCGTCGATCTCGATCACCGGAATACGCTCGAGGTTGCGCCGCAACAGGTCCGGGTCCGACTCGATGTCGATTTCGACCAGATCGAACTCGATCCCTTTCTCACCCATCCGCACCAGGGCATCCCTCGCCTCGTCGCATAGATGGCACCCCTCGCGGCCATAGAGGACGAGCCTCGGGGCGTCGCTCATCGGACCTTTTCGGCGAATGCATCCAACGGTAGATAGTCGGGGTAGGGAAGCGGGTCACGGGAACTGGCGATCGCAGCCGCAGCGATCATCGCAGCGTTATCGGTACAGAGTTCGATCGGAACCAGTTTCAGCTCCAGGCGGTGTTCGTCGCAGAGATCCGCCGCTGCCTTGCGCAACTCGGCATTCGCTGCCACCCCTCCGCCGAGAGCAACCGCATTCCAACTCCCGCCTGCGACTGCTGCGCCGAGACGGTCGATCAGCTGGTCCACCGCCGCACGCTGAAAGGACGCAGATAGGTCCGCGCGCCGAACGGCGGTCTCGGCAGGACCCAGATCTCGAACCAGATACGCGAGGGCCGTCTTGAGCCCACTGAAGCTGAAATCCAATCGACCCGAGTCCGGCCTGGATACCGGAAGATCGAAGGCCTCCGGATCGCCTTCCTCCGCCGCATTCTGGATCGCCGGACCTCCGGGGTATCCGAGATCGAGCAGCCGGGCGGCCTTGTCGAAAGCCTCCCCCGCGGCGTCATCCAGGGTAGTGCCGAGAACCTCGTAACCGTCATGGCCGGTTACGCCAGCCAGGAGGGTATGTCCGCCGCTCGCGATCAGACAACAGAAAGGCGGTTCCAACGGATCCGGCTCCAGGAAGTTCGCCGCAACGTGACCCTGGAGGTGATCCACCGGTATCAGGGGCAGCCGCTTTGCCGCAGCGAGGGACTTCGCAGTGGTGAAACCGACCAGAAGGGCGCCGATCAGACCTGGACCCCGTGTGACCGCTATTCCGTCGAGGTCAGCCAGATCGACTCCCGCCTGACCGAGAGCTGTGGCCACCACTCCGTTGATCAGCTCGATGTGGTGGCGCGAGGCGATCTCAGGGACTATCCCGCCGAAGGCCTCATGGAACGAGGCCTGGGAGGAGATCACGTTCGAGAGGATGCGGTTGTCCTCCACCACCGCCGCACAGGTGTCGTCACAGGAGGTCTCGATTGCGAGCAGCCTGGTCATCCAGGAACGTCAGCTGACTTCCGACGGCTCGCCCGACAGTGCGTGCCACATGATCAGTGCGTCCTCACCGTTGTCCTGGTAGTAACGCTGACGTCGACCGGCGCGCTGGAAACCGAGACTCTCGTACATCGCGATCGCGGCCTCGTTTGACTCCCTCACTTCGAGCGTGAACCGCGCCCCGGGGCCAGACCGCTCGAACATCCCGCCGATCAACGCTGCAGCGACCCCTCGTCGCCGCATCTCGGGGGTTACCGCCACGTTCATCAGGTGCCAGACCTTGTCGTAGCGAGCGCAGACGAGGTAACCGTGGATCTCACCGTCGGGATCGTGAGCTGCAAGGCAGATACTGCTCGGCTTGGAGAGCTCGAGCACGAACATGGCCAGCGACCACGGGGTGGAGAAGGACCGGCGCTCGATCGCGATCACCGAGGGTAGGTCCGAATAGCCAAGGGCCCTGAGTCGGGTTGCGCCCGTCACGTCCTCAGTCGGTCTTTCCCGTATCTCGTTCAATCCATCGTTTCGCATCGGGTTCTCTCAGATAGGTTGGCTCGATCGCGTCGAACGGGGTCACCTCCGCGTCCGACGCCAGTCTGCAGACGTGCCGCGCATCGATCGAATGAGCCGTGGATTCCGGTCCTGCGACCTCTGCTCCGGCGCTCTCGAGTTCTCCGAGAAAGCGTAGCGAGCCGTCGCCGAGTGCCAAAGGAGCATCTGATACGAGCGCAACGATCCTCCCGAACTCTTCCGGTTCGACGCAGGTCGCAGACAAGACCACCGAACCGTCGCTCGCAAACAGGGACACGAACGCCTGACGCCTCTTGGCATCCAGCACCGCCATCCGTGCTCGCCCCTCGGCCTCGGGCAGCCCTCTGGCACCTTCGGCCAGTGCCTCCAGGGTCGAGACCGCTACGACTTCTATTCCGGTCGCCTGTGCCAGCGCCCTTCCCGTAGCCACGCCTACACGGAGTCCCGTGTAGGAGCCCGGACCGACTCCAATCCCGATCCGTGCGATCCGCTGCCACCCCCCCGCGCTCTCGACGCATCTATCCACCGCGGGGAGGAGATCGCTGGCATGCGCGGGCCTCTCCCCGTCAGACGGCGAGTGATCCCATGCGCTGACTCTCTCACCCGACCGATCTGTTACCGCAACGGTCGTGAGGTCGGTGGAGGTATCGAATCCGAGGATCAGACCCTCGACGGTCGACGCGCTCACGCGATCACCAGACTTCGGTTGCCGTCTGCCAGCGCCTCGATCCTGACGGTCCGGAGATCTCCTTCCACCGGCAGGGCATCAACCTCGC
>JAUMFR010000070.1:0-3100 GCA_032119755.1 Solirubrobacterales bacterium
CGACGTGGTCGTCTTCTGTCAGACGATCGAGCACATCCACGAGCCGGAGAAGCTGCTCGACCGGATCGCCGGCATCGCACCGGTTGCCTACATCACGACTCCGAACCGCCTGACCTTGGCCCCCGAGGGAGCCGAGAAGTCGGATAACCCGTGGCATATCCGCGAGTACGACGCCGATGAGTACCGGGAACTGCTCGAGAGATCGTTCGACCGGGTGAAGGTCCTCGGGCTCTTCCACTCCGGCAAGCTTCGACTCCACGAGCACGCGCTGAAACTGGGCTGGGACAGGGTCCACAAGGGCCTCGGTGTCACCGAGCGCTTCTATGACCGCTTCACGCCTTCGATCAACAGCAGCGACTTCGCCCTGCGCCCGGGAAATCTCGACCGGGCGCTCGACTTCGTAGCCGTCTGTTCGAGCGACCGAGCCCGATCGACCTGAGCCGGATGTCCAATTGACCGGGGAAGCAGGCGACTCCACAGGTGTGGGCGATCTCGCGATAGTCCTGCACAGCCACATGCCTTACGTGGAGGGATTCGGCACCTACCCATTCGGAGAGGAGTGGCTTTTCGACGCGTTCGCCCGGTCTCACCTGCCGGTTCTCGATCTCGCCGATCGGCTGACCATGACCGTCACACCGGTTTTGGCGGATCAGCTGGAGGCAGATGGTGTGGAGGGCAGGCTGCTCGAGTTCCTGCGCCAGCATCGTCTCGGCGCCGCCGAGATCGACATATCCGAGAACGGCGACACGCTCGTCGCCGCCCAGTCAGAGGCCGCTGCCGTCGCCCGGGCGGTCGAGACGATCGAGCGCTGCGACGGCGAACTGCTGCAGCCGTTCCGGGCTGCGCAGGATGAGGGGCGGGTGGAGCTGATGACCTCGGCCGCGACTCATGCTGTCTTCCCACTGCTCGCCACCAAGGCGGGTGGACGATTGCAGGTCGATGCGGGCCTGCGCTCGCACATTCGGCGCTTCGGGCGTCCGGCTGGATTCTGGTTGCCGGAGTGCGCGATCGCTCCGGGGCTCGACGGGTTGCTGGCCGAGCGCGGTCTGCTCTACACCTGCCTCGACCAGACGCGGTCGGAGCCTGACGGGGCCGCACTGCGCCCGATCCTCTGCCCTTCGGGTTGTGTCGGTTTCACCATCGACTGGCCGATGGTGGATCTCGTCTGGGGTTCTGGCGGCTACCCGGCAGACCCCGTCTACCTCGACTTCCATCGACAGTCGATGAACGGCACGAGGCTTTGGGATATCTCGGGTAACCCGTACGACCCCGAGCGCGCACGCGAGCGGGCAGTCAGCCACGCCACGGAATTCTGCCGCGCGGTTGCAGCGAGGTTGAGCGATCACCGCTCCGCCACCGGAGATCGCGGTTTGTGCGTCTTTGCGATCGACACCGAGCTGCTCGGTCACTGGTGGCGCGAAGGTCCGTGGTGGCTCGAGGCGGTAATCGCCTCGGCCGCGTCGGATGGGTTGAACCTCCTGCGGCTCTCCGAAGCGCTCGAGGCGCACGATCCTGAGGCGCGAGAGATCTCCACCTCCACCTGGGGCGAGGGTAAGGATCTCTCGACCTGGGGCTCTCCTGCGGTCGCCGACATCGCGCGGGCCGCGAGGCGCAGCGAACTGGCTCTGGTCACCGGTGCACTCGCCCCTGGGACAGACGGTCCGGCCTCGGAGAGAGCGGCGCGCGAATTGCTGGCGCTGCAGTCGAGCGACTGGGCGTTCATCGACTACCGCGGGCAGGCTGGCGACTACGCATTCGATCGTGCGGTAGCCCACGCTGAGTCCCTGCTGGAGGCCGTAGAATCTCCGCATACGCGTAGCGAGCGGCTGCGGAATCTGGCTCCCGATCTGAGCCTCGCACCGCTCCTCGAACCGTGAGATGAGAATCCAATGACACGCACCTTGATACTCACTTGGGAGTACCCGCCGCTGATCGAAGGAGGCTTGGCTCGCCACGTGCGCAAGCTCGCCGAGGGCATGGCCTCTCAGGGAGTGGAGGTCCATGTGCTCACACGTGGCGGTGAGGAGTCCCCGGCAGAGGAGACGATGAACGGGGTGCAGGTCTACCGAGTGCGCGAGCCGACCCGTCCAGCGGACCTGAACGAGTTCGTCGCCTGGGTCGAACGGATGAACTCCGACATGCTTGCCGCCGGTGTCGAGTTGGGAGATCGCTTCGACTTCGACGTGGTCCACGGCCACGACTGGCTGGTGGCGAACGCCTGCGACCACCTCGCCAAGCGCTTCGAGACTCCGCTGGTAACCACCATCCACGCGACCGAGCACGGGCGGCATCAGGGTTGGGTAGACAAGCACCCGCAGTCCTACATCCACGGGGTAGAGCGCTGGATCGCAAACCGCTCGGACCTCGTGATCGCCTGCTCGTATTACATGCGCGAGCAGATCTGCGATGTCTTCGGGGTAGAGGAGCCCCATGTGGAGGTGATCCCGAACGGCATCGACCCCGACGACCTGCAGCCCTCGGACGATGTCGAGTTGGCCCGTCTGCGGGCCGAGTTCGCCCGCCCCGATCAGCCACTGGTGCTCTTGGTCGGAAGGCTCGTCTACGAGAAGGGCTTCCAGTACGCGCTCGAGGCGATGCCGACGGTGCTCGAGTCGATGCCCGAGGTTCGCTTCGTCGTTGCGGGTTCGGGAACCCACGAGGAGGAACTGCGAAGCCAGGCCGAGACCCTCGGTCTGCTCGATCACGGCACCTTCGTAGGCTGGATCGGCGACGACGTTCTGCACTCGCTCTACCGCATCGCCGACCTGTGCGTGGTGCCCTCGATCTATGAGCCGTTCGGGCTGGTGGCACTGGAGGCGATGGCCTCCAGCTGCCCGTGCATCGTCGCCGACACCGGCGGCTTGCGCGAGGTCGTCCCGAGCGAGGACGTCGGCTTGCGCTTTCGGGCGGGCGACCCTGACTCGCTGGCGGCGACCACGATCCGGGTGCTCTCAGACGAAGCCCTCGGCAAGAGCCTGATCGCCGAGGCTCACGAGCACCTGCGCCGGTTCGACTGGCAGGAGGTGGCCGAGCGGACCGCCGCTGCATACGGGCGCCTGCTCGATCAGTCTCCGCGCAACGTCCCCTAAGCAGCAGGCGA
>JAUMFR010000071.1:0-1867 GCA_032119755.1 Solirubrobacterales bacterium
GGAGATAGTCGAGCGCTATGGGGTGACGACCCTCTACACCGCACCGACCGCGATCCGGGCGTTCATGAAGTGGGGCTCCAAGTACCCGGAAGGCAGCGATCTCTCGAGCCTGAGGCTGCTGGGATCCGTCGGGGAACCGATCAACCCACGCGCATGGCTCTGGTACCACCGGGTGATCGGCGGCGAGCGCTGTCCGATCGTGGACACCTGGTGGCAGACCGAGACCGGCTCGATCATGATCACCCCGCTGCCGGGTCTGACCACGACCAAGCCCGGATCGGCAACTGTGCCCTTCCCCGGCATCCAGGCCAAGATCTTCGACGACGAGGGTGGGGAGATCTCCGAGGGCGCCGGTTATCTGGTGCTGACGCAACCCTGGCCGTCGATGACCAGAGGTATCTATCGCGACGATGAGCGCTTCGTGGAGACCTACTGGAGTCGATACGACTTGCAGACCTATGCGGTGGGCGATGCCGCCCGGATAGATGAAGATGACTACTTCTGGGTGATCGGCCGGATCGACGATGTGATCAACGTGTCAGGCCATCGACTATCGACCATGGAGATCGAGTCGGCGATCGTCTCGCATGAAGGGATCGCGGAAGCGGCGGTCGTCGGTGTGCCGGACGAACTGACCGGACAGGCCATCGTCGCGTTCGCGATCTGCGAGAGCGGAGCCGAAAGCGATGACATGGAGAATGTCTTGCGCGGCCACGTGGCGGAGAAGATCGGCAAGCTGGCAAGACCCAAGCGGATCGTGCTCGCCGAAGATCTGCCGAAGACGCGCTCGGGCAAGATCATGAGACGGCTTCTCCGCGACATCGCCGAGGGCAGAGACCTGGGCGACGTGACGACCCTGCGGGATCCGGGAGTGGTCGAAACGCTCCGGCGCGCCTTCGACGGAGATGACCGTCAGTGATCCAGCACGTCTCGCTCGAGATCCCGCCGGATGAACTGGACCGGGCAATCGAGTTCTGGCGAATCCTCGGCTTCGAACCGATCGAGGTCCCCGATCAGCTCGATGACGAGATCACATGGTTGGGGCGGGACGGCTTCCACATACATCTGATCGCGACCGCCGAGCACTCGGCATCGAGACGCGGACACCCTGCCGTGGTCGCACCGGACTTCGATCGCTGCTGCGAGGAACTAGGTCGATCGGGCTTCGAGTTATCAGAGGGCCCCGACCTGTGGGGGGCCAGACGCGCCTATGCGATCTCACCCGGCGGGAATCGCGTCGAACTGATGGAGTTCCCGCCCGAGAACTGAACGGTCAGGTGGTCAGGAAGACTTGCCGGAGGAATCGCCTCCGGTCGAAGGTGGTGAATCCTGATCAGGGCCATCCGGCTCAGAGCCCTCCGGCATCGCAGGCTCCTCTACCTCTCGGCCGCTTCCGTCCAGCGGCTGATCCTTGTCGTCGGCTGCCCCTCGTGGCTGTGGCTTGGGCCACGGAATCGCCATGCCGGCTGCCCATGCCGGAGGTCTGCCTCCGGGGAAGAAGCCGATGTACATCATCCCGAGGGCTGCGAACCAGATCAGCAGACCGAGGAAGCCGAGCGAGCCGAGGAAGACGAGAGCGACGCCGAGTGCCATCCCCAGGGTTCCCCAGAACCTGGTCAACAGGCCGGTCCTGAACGACCAGAGCGAGGTGTAGACCATCGCGAACACAAAGCCGAGCGCGCCGACCAAGCCCATCACCGCAGCCAACTGGAGCGTTCTAGAGTCGTCGATGATCTCATTGGCACGCTTCTCCCTGGGGGACTCGGCAGATGCGGAATCAGAACCGGAGCCAGTCGTGGTGCCCGACGTGGGGGTACCCGACGTGGTGGTACCCGAGTCGCTGGTGGTGGTGCCGCCGTTCCCGTCG
>JAUMFR010000072.1:0-3493 GCA_032119755.1 Solirubrobacterales bacterium
CGCCAACGCCTCGTGCCCCTTCTCCGCTGCCCACTCATCGGATGCAACTACGACAGCCGCGGCGCCGTCGTTCACCCCCGGCGCGTTGCCAGCGGTGTGCGTTCCGTCGTCACCTCCGATCGACTTCAGGCCAGCGAGCACCTCGAGCGTCGTCTCGGGCCTGATCGCCTCGTCCACTTCGACCACCGTGTCGCCCTTTCGAGAGCTGACGGTGACCGGAGCGATCTCCTCGGCCATGTAGCCGGCCTCGACTGCGGCATGTGCCAGGCGATGAGAGCGCTCGGCCCAGGTGTCGAGATCCGGTCGGGAAATCTCCAACTCTGCTCCCACCTCCTCGGCCTCGGGCATCATCTGCTTGCCCGAGAAAGGATTGGTGAGGCCGTCGTAGGTCATCGCGTCGACGGCGTCGACGTTGCCCATCCTGAAGCCGAATCTGGCGCCGGGCAGGAGGTAGGGAGCGAGGCTCATCGACTCCATGCCTCCCGCTACTCCGACTGAGAGATCCCCGGCCCTGACCGCCTGATCCGACAGGCCGATCGAGCGCATACCCGAGGCGCAAACCTTGTTGATCGTCTCGGAGGGGACCTCCTTGGGGATTCCCGCCGCGATCTGGGTCTGACGCGAGGGAATCTGTCCCTGTCCCGCCTGCAGCACCTGCCCGAATACGACGCCTTCGACCTCTTCGGCCTCCACTCCCGAGCGCGAAAGCGCTTCACGGATTGCGGTTGCGCCGAGCCCCGTCGCATCGACGGTGGACAGAGAGCCACCCATCTTTCCGAAAGGAGTGCGTGCTGTGGAGAGAATCACGGTCTTCGACATCGTCACCTTCCTGAGCTCTTCGATTGCGGCCAGCCTGCTTTGTGCAGGCGATGCTAGATGAGATGGCCACTATGACTATCCTCACCCAATCGTGCAGGTCGAACTGACACAGACATCTCTGGCCGAGATCGATGCGGACCTGCATGTGCTGCCACGAACCGACGCCGAGGCGGCAGTGCCGAAGGAGTTCGCCCAGGTCCCCGGCGCCGACGATGCAAAGACCTCTTTCAAGTCGGTCACGCTGCTGCGGCCGGAATCAGACGGTGGCCCCGAGCGGCTCGCGATAGTCGGTCTGGGCGATCTCGAAGGGCTCGACGGTGAGCGCCTGAGGGTGGCGGCGGCCCTCGCTGCACGCGAGGCCAAACGCTGGAAGTGCAGCACGATCGCCTGGCGCCTTCCGGTCAAGGGCTCCGACGAGGGCAGTCGACTGGCTGTAGCCGACATCATCGCCGGCACCATCTTGGCTGACTACCGATTCGACCGCTACAAGAGCGCGAGCGACGAAGACTCCGACGAGAGCAAGGGGATCGAGCGGTTGGTCATCTCGGTCGGCGGAGAGGTCGATGACGCCATGCGTACCGAGGCTGAAACGGCAAGGGTCGCTGCTCTTGCGGCGAATCAGGCTCGCGAGCTGCAGCAGCTGCCGTCTAATGTGGTCACGCCCTCTTATCTGGCTGAACGAGCCCAAGAGCTCGCTCGCCTCCACCCCTCTCTCAGCTGCGATGTACTCGACCGGGATGACATGGAGAGACTCGGCATGGGTGGCCTCGTGGCGGTTTCGAGTGGTAGCGCGGAGGAACCGAAGCTGATCGTGCTCCGCCACACCGGGCCCGGAGATACGCTCGGGATCGTCGGCAAAGGTGTGACCTTCGACAGCGGTGGAATCTCGATCAAGCCCTCGCGCGGCATGGAGGAGATGAAGATGGACATGTCCGGCGCCTCGGCTGCGCTGGAGGCGACAGGAGCGATCGCTGAGCTGGGTCTCCCGATCTCGGTGCTCTGCGTGATCCCCTCGACCGAGAACATGCCGAGCGGCACCGCGGTCAAGCCGGGCGACATCATCACCCAGCTGAACGGAAAGACGGTCGAGGTGAACAACACCGACGCCGAGGGCCGTCTGATCCTCGCCGACGCTCTCGCCTACTCGGTAGAGCAGGGCGCCGACCGGATCGTCGATCTCGCAACCCTGACCGGAGCCGTGTTGGTGGCACTCGGCTCGACCTACGCCGCACTGATCTCGAACGACGACACCCTGGCGGCCGAGGTCGAAACCGCCGGTCGCAGGACCGGCGAGATCGCATGGCGCCTTCCGCTGCACCCGGAGTTCAAGGAGCTGACGAAGGGCAGAGAGGCCGATCTGACCAACGCCTCGAGCAAGGGCAAGGCCGGAACGATCTACGCCGCGGAGTTTCTGGAGGAGTTCGTCGGAGATACCCCCTGGGTACATCTCGATATCGCTGGCACCGCCTGGGATGTAGGTCGCGATTACGTGGGCAGCGGCCCCACCGGCTACGGCGTCAGGTTGCTGGTCGACCTCGCCCGGGACCTCGCCTCGAGGCAGGGCTGATCTAGTGGACTTCGGCCTGACCGACGAACAGCGCCTGCTCCGCGACACCGTCAGGGATTTCGCACGTCAGGAGATCGCTCCAGTAGCCGAGGATCTCGACCGTGAGAAGCGCTTTCCTTACGAGATCGTCGAAAAGCTCGGCGAGCTCGGGATCATGGGTATCCCGCACCCGGCCGAGCACGGCGGAGGCGGAGGGGATGTCCTCTCCTACGCGCTTGCAGTCGAGGAGATCTCGCGGATAGACGCATCGGTGGCGATCACCGTGGCGGCTCATACCTCCCTCGGCGCGGGCATGATCGAGATGTTCGGCAACGAGGACCAGAAGCAGGAGTGGCTGCCGGATCTCTGCTCCGGCAGGAAGCTCGGCGCCTTCGGCCTGACCGAGCCCGAGGCCGGATCCGATGCCGGCAACACCAAGACCACCGCAAAGCTGGATGGCGACGAATGGGTGATCAACGGCTCGAAGCAGTTCATCACCAACTCGGGGACCGACATCTCCGGCTGCGTTACGATCACCGCGGTCACAGGCGAAGGTGAGATCTCCAACCTGATCGTCCCCAACGGAACGCCCGGCTACACCCAGGGAGAGCCGTACCGGAAGATGGGCTGGAACGCCTCCGATACCCGACCCTTGACCTTCGAAGACTGCCGGGTACCGGAAGCAAACCTGCTCGGCGCTCGCGGCGAAGGTCTGAGGCAGTGCCTGAAGGCGCTCGACGGTGGACGGATCAGTGTCTCGGCCATGGGAGTCGGCCTTGCGCAGGGGGCGCTCGACGAGGCGATCGCCTACGCAAAGGAGCGCCAGGCTTTCGGTGGTCCGATCTCGCGCTTCCAGGCGATCCAGGCCAAGATCGCCGACCTCTCATCCCAGATCGAGGCGGCGAGGCTGCTCGTATACCGCGCGGCCGATCTGAAAGACCGCGGCGAGGACTTCACGCTCACCGCTGCACAGGCCAAGCTGATCACAGGTCGTCTGGCTGTGCGAGCTACCGAGGAAGCCGTCCAGATCCACGGCGGTTACGGCTACATCGAGGAGTACCCGGTCTGCCGCTTCTACCGCGACGCCAAGGTGCTGACGATCGGTGAGGGTACCGACGAGATCCAGCA
>JAUMFR010000073.1:0-3922 GCA_032119755.1 Solirubrobacterales bacterium
AAGCGGGAGGCCTCCTTCAGCTATTGAACGAGATCTTCCTCGGGATCTTCGTGCTCGAGATACTGACCAGGATCGCCGGGTACGGCAGGCGGCCTCAGGACTTCTTCAAGAATGGGTGGAACGTTTTCGACTTCGTGGTCGTGTTCGCTGCTTTCGTTCCCGGAGTCAGAGAGAACGCGACGCTGCTGCGGCTTGTGCGCCTCTTGCGGGTCGTTCGCGTGATCAGCGTCCTTCCCGATCTGCGGGTGCTGATCTCCGGAATGGGTCGAGCGCTCCCTCCGATCGGAGCTATGGCGGCTCTTGCGGTACTCCTGCTCTTCACCTACGGGATGATCGGCTGGGAGCTCTTCGGGGATGCCCTTCCGGAACGCTGGGGTGATATCGGGCAGGCGATGTTGACCCTGTTCACCGTGCTCACTCTGGAGGGGTGGAACGAGGTTCTCTTTACCGCGCAGGAAGTGCATCCGGAGTCGTGGATCTTCTTCGTCAGCTTCGTGCTGATCGCTTCGTTCCTGCTGATCAACATCCTGATCGCCATCATCATCAACTCGGTCGAGGAGGCACGCAACGCCGAGCGTGCCGAGGCGTTCGAGGACCGACTCGAGGAGGCCGAGAAGAGGGGTGAGCGTATCGACCCACTCGAGGATGCTCTGGGGCGCATCGACGACCTCAAGGGGGGTCTGGAAGATTTGAGAGCCGAGGTTGCGGCGATTGAACTGCACGAAAGGCGCGAGGCCGGGGGCAAGTCTGATCACCGTGCTCCGGCCCGAAGGCGGCTCCGCCCGTCCGGCAGGCGTGGGCGGGGGATGTGAGCGGCGGTCAGGGAATCAGAACGACCTTGCCGATGTTTCGGCGCTCGGCGATGATCCGATGCGCCTCGGGAGCGTTTGCGAATGGCACCAGATCGCTGACCACAGGATTGATCGCGCCGTTCGCGATCATCTCCTCGAGAGGGTCTGTCCACGGTGAGAGATCTCCTCGTTCGTCCCAGAGGCGGAGCATGTTCAACCCGATGACCGTCTTGCTGTCACCCATCTGATCGATCAGGTTGAAGCCGCGGATCATCCGCAGCGCCTGCGGAAGCGCCTTGACGATCGAGCGTTTCTCGCCCTGCAGGATGCTCGAGGCGCCGAAGGCGATCAACCTGCCGCCGGGTCGCAGCAGGGAGTAGCTGCGGCGGAACGACTCCCCGCCGATCGCATCCATGATCAGATCCATGCCGGGGAGTCCCTCGTCCCAGCCGTCCGCGGTGTAGTCGAGAGGGTGATCCACACCCTGCTCGCGGATGGCGTCGTGTTTGCCCGGCGATGCGGTTCCCCAGACCTCAGCGCCCACGTGTTTGGCTATTTGAGTGGCCGCGATCCCGACCCCTCCCGCAGCGGCATGGATCAAGACACGCTCGCCGGGCTGGAGTGAGCCGTAGCCGAGCAGACCTGCCCATGCGGTGGCGTAGTTGACCGGAATCGCAGCTCCCTGCTCGAAGCTGAGCGATTCGGGGAGCGGAACCGCTGCCGAGATCGGGATTACGACCTGCTCGGCGTAGCCGCCGAACCGGGTTCCGGCCATGACGCGGCTCCCGAGCGGCAACCAGGAGCCGTCGACACCGTCTCCGTGCTCGACGACGGTCCCCGCGACCTCGTAACCGACGACGCAGGGGATCGGCGGCGCGTCCTCGTACAACCCGGCGCGAGCCATCGTGTCGGCGAAGTTGACGCCGGCGGCGGCTACCTGAATCCTGACTTGGCCGGCGCCCAGAGGCGGGGGTTCAGCATCCCTGACCTCGAGTACCTCGGGCCCACCACGCTTGGTGATCACGACTTCACGCACGAGTGCAGCCTATGTGATCGAGGACCTACCGTCGTTGCCTTGGACTAGCCTCTTTCTAAGTCGCAGTCCAACCCGAACCTCATCAGGAGGCCTCAATAATGTCCGCTCCAGTCTCTGATCGGTCTCAGGAAGAAAGCCTATGACCAACGCGCAGTTCCCACGAGAGACTGACGACGAAGGGGCTTTCGTCAGGCAGCAGAGTGCCTTTCGTGGCGTAGTGGTGGCCGATCCCGCCGCGGAGTTCCCCGCTGCTGAGGGCCGCTACCACCTGTACGTGTCCCTGGCCTGCCCGTGGGCCTCGAGAGCGGTGATCGTGAGGAGGTTGAAGGGGTTGGAGGATGTCATCCCGATGACGGTCGTCGACCCCGTACGCGACGAGCGCGGCTGGAGATTCCTCTCCGATCAGCCCGATCCGGTCAACGGGTTCGAGTTCTTGTCTGAGGCATACCAATTGACCGCCCCCGGGTTCGAGGGCAGGGTGACTGTTCCCTTGCTGTGGGACAGGAAGAGCAACCGCGCGGTGAACAACGAGAGCTCCGAGATCATCCGGATGCTTGGAACGGCTTTCGATCAGTGGGCGGAGGAACCCGAGCTGGATTTCTACCCGGAAGACTTGCGAGATGAGATCGATGCGATCAATCAGCGGGTCTACGACAGCGTCAACAACGGTGTCTACCGGTGCGGCTTCGCCACCACGCAAACTGCCTACGAGGAGGCGTTCGTCGAGTTGTTCGAGTCCCTCGACTGGCTCGATGATCTACTGGGAGATCGCCGCTTTCTGACCGGCGAACGGATCACGGAGGCGGACTGGCGATTGTTCGTGACCTTGATCCGGTTCGACCCCGTATACGTGGGTCACTTCAAGTGCAATCAGCGGCGAATCGCGGATTATCCAAACCTCGCTGGCTACACCCGTGACCTCTATCAGCATGCCGGGATCAGTGAGACGGTCGACTTCGACCAGATCAAGCGTCACTACTACATGACCCACCCGCAGATCAATCCGACCGGAATAGTCCCGATGGGTCCGCTGATGGATCTCGAGTCGCCTCCCGGTCGGGAATCGCTCGGCGGTTGAGATGACACCGATGAGCGGCTTTTCGAAGGGGCCGGGTGACTCCGTATACCCGACCGGCCGTCGACTGGCCTCGTCAGGGCGCGGCCTCTCCCGGTTCATCGTCACCGCCACCTACCTGATCGCTGTCCTGGCGGCGGCAGCATCGTGGCTCGCGCTGGAGAGCCTCGATCCCCTGATAAGAGCCCTGATCGCCGATTCGATTGCGACCCTCGTGATCTTCGGGTTTTCCATGTTGTTTGCCAATTCCAGTGTTTATGACCCCTACTGGAGCGTCGCCCCGCCGGTGATCGCGGTCGTCTGGATCGCCGGGGCCTGGGAGGGGCTGACGGAGGACGAGCGCCTCAGGGCTCTCGTCGTAGCGGGGCTGATCTCGGTCTGGGCAGTCCGACTGACCTTCAACTGGGCTCGCACATGGCCCGGGTTCCAAGACGAGGATTGGCGGTATGTATCGATCAGGGTCGATACGCGCGGCAGGCTGCCATGGTGGCTGGTCAGTCTGGTGGGGATACACCTGATGCCGACTCTGGTGGTCTTCGCCGCGATGGTTTCCGTGTGGGCGGCAACTGGCGCATCTTCCAGAGAGCTCGGCTGGATCGACCTGATCGCCCTCGCGGTGACCATTGGTGCGATCCTCGTCGAATCTCTCGCCGATCGTCAGCGCAGGATGTTCTCTCTTGATCCGTCGAATCGTGGAAAGTCATGTGATCGAGGCCTTTGGAGGCTCTGTCGTCACCCGAACTACCTCGGTGAGATCGGCTTCTGGTTCGGGCTCTGGATCTTCGGATTCGCAGCGGCTCCAGGATGGTGGCCGACCATCGCCGGCTCACTGGCGATGGTGGCTCTGTTCGTCTTGGTCAGTGTCCCGATGATGGATCGGCGCTCGCTTCATCGCAGATCGGATTACGAGGGAGTGATGGAGCGACTGCCGGCACTGCTGCCGAGCGTCAAGCGGAGCTGAGTTGCGTCACTCCGTCCTGCGCCTGCATAGGACCTCTAGGGCTTCGGCGATGGAAATCC
>JAUMFR010000074.1:0-9243 GCA_032119755.1 Solirubrobacterales bacterium
GCGCCATGGTCAAGATGGGACTTGTTCTATATCTCGGCGGCATGGGGTCCAAGGAGAAGAACTTCTACGTCGACCTCGCCACACGCTTCGGGTTCGGAGAGGCGGCCGATGAGGTCCGTGATCTCTTTCTCGACGGCAAGAAGGAAGAAGCCTTCCAGGCCCTTCCAGATGAACTGGTCGATGCGACCTCTCTCGTGGGTACCGCCGATGAGGTGGCCGGGCGGGTCAGCGAGTTCGCGAGTTCAGGCGTGGATCGACTGATCGCGACACCCGTGCAGGTCACTCATGAGGAGCGGGTGCACACCTTGACGAAGTTGCAGGAGATGGTCGGAGCGGGGGCACCGGCATGAGTATCTCGATCGGCACACCCAAAGAGACAGCGGGTCTAGAGCGGCGAGTTGGCGCAACCCCCGACACCGTCAAGGCGCTGATCGAAAAAGGCGCCGAGTTCACGGTCGAATCTGGCGCTGGCGAGGCAGCCGGGATTCCCGACTCCGCCTACACCGAAGCTGGGGCGAAGATCGGTGACCCATGGTCGGCGCAGGTCGTACTGAAGGTCGCGGCTCCGACTCCTGAGGAGATGGGAAAGCTTTCCTCTGGCCAAGTTCTGATCTCATTCCTCAACCCCTTCGTCGATACCGAGCTCGTCGGTGCCCTCGCGAAGGCCGGGGTCAGCTCGCTCGCCATGGAGGCGATCCCGCGGACCACCCGCGCGCAGTCGATGGACGCCCTCTCCTCGCAGGCGAACGTCGGCGGCTACATGGCATCGATCATCGCCGCCCGCGAGGCCGGTCGTTTCTTTCCGATGCTCACGACTGCCGCAGGCACCGTCGCGCCAGCGAAGACCCTGGTCCTCGGCGCCGGAGTTGCCGGGCTGCAGGCGATCGCAACCGCAAAGCGCCTCGGCTCGGTGGTAACCGGCTTCGACGTGCGCTCGGTCGTGAAAGAGCAGGTCGAGTCTCTCGGAGGACGCTTCCTCGAGGTCGATGCGGTCAAGGACGCAGAGGGAGAGGGCGGGTACGCCCGGCCACTCACAGACGAGGAGAACGAGCGGTTGCGGGCCGAATTGGCTGAGGCCGCCGCGAGGCAGGACGTGATCATCTCCACGGCCCAGATACCCGGCCGACCGGCTCCTCTGCTGATCACCGCCGATGCCGTTAAGGCGATGGCACCAGGCTCCGTGATCGTCGATCTCGCGGGTGAGTCCGGCGGCAACTGTGAGCTGACCAAAGCCGGGGAGACGGTGATCGAGCACGGAGTGAGGATCATCTCCCCGGTCAATCTGCCGAGCGAGATGCCCACCCACGCATCGCAGCTCTACGCCAAGAACCTCCAAAACCTCAGCGAGCTGCTCTTCGCCGAGGACGGATCGCTGACCCTCGACTTCGAGGACGAGATCATCGAGGGCGCCTGCATCACCCATGGTGGGGAGATCGTCAACGAGAGGGCCAAGGAGGCCGCCGCATGAGCCTGATGACCGAGATAACCATCTTCGTACTCGCCGCGTTCGTCGGATTCGAGGTGATCTCGAAGGTACCGACGACTCTCCATACGCCTTTGATGAGCCAGACCAACGCCATCCACGGCATCGTGATGCTCGGTGGGCTGATCGTCGTCGGCTACGCCAACGATCCACTCGAGTACGTGATCGGGGCGATCGCTATCGCGTTCGGAGCGATCAACATCGTCGGCGGATTCATGGTCACCGACCGGATGCTCGGCATGTTCACCCGCAAGCCGAAGCCGAAGGCGGATGAACCGCCGGATTCGGCCGACGGTGGAGGGAGTTCGTGATGCCGCTCGCCGTCCTCGCTCCTGGTGGCGCGGCCTCGACCGCGCTCTACATCGTCGCTTTCTCCTTATTCATCATCGGGATCAAGCGCGGCACCCACCCGACCACCGCCAAGCAGGGCAACCTGATCGCTGCGGTTGGTATGGGGGTGGCCGTGATCACCACCCTCCTGCTCGATGGGATCGGCAACTGGGGGGTCCTGTTCGGCGCGCTGATAGTCGGCTCGGCGATCGGCGTAGTCGCGTCGGTGCGTGTCCAGATGACCGACATGCCCCAGATGGTCGCCCTCTACAACGGGGTGGGCGGCGGAGCGGTGGCGCTGATCGCGTGGGCCGAGTTCCGCCATGAGCTCTCGCTCGGTGAGACCATTCCGCTCGATCTGCTGATCCCGGGACTGCTGTCTGCCGTGGTCGGATCGGTTTCCTTCTGGGGATCGAATATCGCGTTCGGGAAGCTTCAGGGAGTCATCCCCGGGCAACCGATCAAGGTGTTCGGACAGCAGGTGATCAACGCGCTGCTGCTCGTCGGTGTGATCGCAGCCTGCGTGATCCTCGCGATCAACAACGACGCGCCATCCGAGTGGGTCTTCATCGGGGTCCTGATCGCCTCGGCAATCCTGGGTGTACTCGTCGTCCTGCCGATCGGAGGCGCCGACATGCCGGTGGTGATCAGCCTCTTGAACGCCTTCACCGGTCTCGCCGCGGCATCGGCCGGATTCGCTCTCGACAACGTCGCCTTGATCGTCGCCGGAACGATCGTGGGATCCTCCGGCACCATCCTCACCCTCGAGATGGCCACGGCCATGAACCGGTCGGTTGGGCACATACTCTTTGCAGGCTTCGGCGGAGCACCTGCTGCATCTCAGGGATCGACAGAGGAGCGACCGGTCACCTCGGTCAATGCCCAGGATGCAGCGATCAAGATGGCCTACGCCGACTCGGTAGTGATCGTTCCCGGATACGGGATGGCGGTAGCGCAGGCGCAGCATTCGGTCAAGGAGATGGCAGACGAGCTCGAGAAGCGAGGAGTGACGGTCGACTACGCCATCCACCCCGTGGCGGGGAGGATGCCGGGGCACATGAATGTGCTGCTCGCCGAGGCCGATGTGCCTTACGAGAAGCTGAAGGAGATGGAGGAGATCAACCCCGAGATGCCTCGAACCGATGTCGCACTGATCATCGGGGCGAACGATGTGACCAATCCGGCAGCCAAGAACGATCCCGACTCACCGATCGCCGGGATGCCGATCATCGAGGTCGATCAGGCCCAGCAGGTGATCGTAATCAAGCGTTCACTCAGCCCCGGTTTCGCCGGGATCGACAACGACCTCTTCTACGCCGAGAACACCTCGATGCTCTTCGACGACGCCAAGCAGGCGGCCGCCGACATCGCGGCTGAAGTACAGAACCTCTAGGCCGTCAGATCCCCGTGCGGTCCGGGCATCAGCCCTGCGAGCCGGACTTGTCGGCCCTGAGCTTGGGGAAGATCAGCCCGACGATGAACCCGAGCAGCATCGAGACGATCAGCGCGACCAGCAGAGGCGCGGTTACCTTGAAGAAGAGGAAGTTGATCTCGACCTGATTGGTATTGATGATCACGAAGACGATCGCGAGCACCGCCGCGACCGCGGCGACTACCAACTTCGCGTTGCCGCGCTTCTTCGGTTTTGCCACTGATGACTCCACTGGGGGTCAACCTATCAGCGCTCACGGACCGTTGGCGATCTCGTGATGGTTCGGGCACCTCTCGGGTTGGATCGGTGGATCTCGGGGACCTAGGTTCTCCCGATGCGGGGGAGACGAGCGCGAGTTACGGTCGCTGCGGGCAGAGATCGGTCAGGGCAGGCGACGGTCGAGTGGGTTGGGCTCACCATGCTCGCGGCGTTACTCATGCTGGCGCTGATCGCCGCCACCGGCGGACTCGCCGGTGGCGGTCTGGCCCGGGAGGTTGCCGAGCGCCTCGTCTGCGCGGTTCGGCTGCAGATTCCATGCAGGCACGATCCACGCCTGCTCGCGGCCTACGACCCGGAGCTCGCGGGGCTGCTGAGAGAACATGCTCCGCTGATCTCGTACGAGCAGGGCATGCGCTCCCTCCCGGTCGACTTCCGGGAGTGTCGCTCGCCCGATTGCGCTGACGGAGCGACCGACGGTCTGACTCGCGCCTCACTGCTGGGCAGACCGGTGACCGCCTTCACCCACGTGGTCGATTGCCGACGACCAGACGATCCGGTCCCCGCTCAGGCGGACTGCTCGGGTCCGAGCAAAGGGAACCTGTATCTCCAGTACTGGCTCTACTACCCGGACTCGGCGAGCCTCCGAGGGGTTCCGGTACTCGGCAAGCGCGGGTTCCATCTCGACGATTGGGAGAGCTTCCAGGTCAGAGTGGGTCCGGGCGGCAAAGTGATGTCGAGAGCGAGCTCTCACAACGGTTACAACGGACTGCCAAGCGCCGCAGACTGGGCCTCAGACGCTTCTGGGAAGGTCCCGGGCGCCAACTCACTTCGGCTGCTGTCGGAGCGGCTCGGTCTGAGGGAGCGGAACGGATGGACGCCTGTCTTGCGCTCTCGCTCACTTCTGCTCGTGGCAGGGGGAAGCCACGCCGGAAGGGCTGGCGGGGCCGACAGGAGGATCCGCTGGACACCGCCTGCTGCCCTCCGCCTCCTTCCGATCGAGGCGCTCTCGGGCGAAGGGTCGGATTTCGCCGTCACCCCACCGTGGCTCAAGCGCGTCTACCGCGCCCCTGAGCACTTCGGAACCAACTGAGGTTGCTCTCGCTACGCTTTTTCGATTGCACCCGAGGTCACATCCACCGCGCGCCGGGAGGACATCGCTGCAGCTCTGGTCGAGGCGAGGGAGCGGACGCTGCGCCTGGTGGAGAAGCTCGACTCCGGGCAGCTGAATCGTGTCTGGTCACCGATCCTGAGTCCGTTGGTCTGGGACCTTGGTCACATCGCGAACTTCGAGGAGCTCTGGCTCGTGCAGAGAGTGGCCGGCAGCGAACCGCTCGACGGATCGCTCGGCGACCTCTACGACGCGATCGCACAGCCACGTAGGGTTCGCGGCGAACTTCCGATCCTCTCTCCGGAACAGGTCTTCCCCTACCTGGACCAGGTCCGGGAGCGAGCGCTACGCGCACTGGAAACGGTCGATCTCGAGCCGGACGCCAAGGATCCTCTGCTGCGTGACGGCTTCATCTACGACCTGATTCTCGCCCATGAGCATCAACACAACGAGACCATGCTCCAACTCATGCAACAGATACCCGGTTACGACCCTCCTGATCTCGGTCCTCCGAGCGCTGCGCCTGTCGATAGCGAGGGGCCGGCAATGGTGGAGTGCGCGGGTGGGATGGTCGAGATCGGAGCCGGTACGGACGGATTCGCCTACGACAACGAGCGCCCGCAGCACACGATCGAGATAGAGACCTTCCTGATCGACCGCACCCCGGTAACGAACGATGACTATCGATTGTTCATCGAGGAGACCGCCGCCGAGCCGCCGATGTACTGGGTTGCCGATGGCGAGAGCTCATGGCATCGGGAGCGGTTCGGGCGGGAAGAGGAGATTACCCCGGACTCTCCGGTTATCCACGTTTCGCATCAGGAGGCTGAAGCTTTCGCGGTTTGGGCCGGCAAGCGTCTGCCCACCGAGGTCGAGTGGGAAGCCGCATCCGTGGGCTGCGATCGGGAGCGGGCCAATCTGGATCACCTCAACTGGGATGTGGCGCCGGCGGGGTCATTCGCGGACGGGGTATCCGACTGCGGTGCCGTCCAGATGCTCGGCGACGTCTGGGAGTGGACTTCGAGCGAGTTCGAGCCGTATCCGGGCTTCGAGGCTTTTCCTTACGACGAGTACTCGAAGGTGCACTACGGGGAGAGCTACAGGGTCCTGCGGGGTGGGGCCTGGGCGACTCGCAGGCAGACCATCCGCCTGATTTTCCGCATTTGGGACCTTCCCGAGAGAAAGCAGATCTTCTCGGGTTTTCGATGCGCAAAGGATTCGGTATGAGCGGGGGCGAAAGGAGGACGGTATTGGTAGAGATCGCGCTCCCACCATCTGGTTCCGCATCCGGGGTCGCTGCCGATGTCCGCGCTGGTCTGACCAAACCGTTCAAGGAGATCTCTCCCAGGTACTTCTACGACGATCGCGGCTCGCAATTGTTCGAGCTGATCACGGAACTGCCGGAGTACTACCCGACTCGCTGTGAGCGGCAGATCCTGCGGGACCATTCAGCTGAGATCGCCGAGACCACTGCTGCATCGACGCTGATCGAACTGGGGTCGGGGTCGGCGGCCAAGTCACGCGTCCTCCTCGACGCGATGCGGGATGCCGGAACACTGCGTACCTATTGCCCGGTGGACATATCCGAAGAGATCACTTGCGAGACCGCCGAGATGATCGCGAGCGAGTACGACGAGGTGGAGGTCAGGGGACTGGTTTGCGATTTCGAGCACGACCTCGAGAGGATCCCGGTGGGTGGTCCGAGGCTGATCGCGTTGTTGGGTGGCACGATAGGAAACCTCCCACCGCAGCAGCGCTCCGGATTCCTGCGTCGGGTGGCGAACCTGCTCGACCCGGAGGACTGCTTCCTGCTCGGCGTCGATCTGATCAAGGATCCTGCCATCCTCGTTGCCGCCTACGACGATCCTCAGAGCGTCACGGCCGAGTTCAACCGCAACGCGCTTCGGGTCCTGAACGATCGCTTCGGGGGTGATTTCGACCCAGACGCATTCGAACATGTGGCCCTCTGGGACCCCCAGAACCTCTGGATCGAGATGCGCCTGAGGTCGTTGCGCGATCAGCGGGTCAGGCTGGATGATCTCGATCTCGATCTCGACTTCTCGCAGGGAGAGGAGATGCGGACCGAGATCTCGACCAAGTTCGCCCGAGAGGGGTTGGAGTCGATCTTCGCCGAAGCCGACTTGGAGTTGACCGGCTGGTTCTCGAGTGAGGGCGACGAGTACGCGCTCGCTCTCGCCCGAAGCGCCCGCCGCGGCTGAACGGCGCTATCGGGGCGCGAGCGCCTCGATCAGTCCGCCCATCCGGTCAGGAGTCGTGATCGGTGTGATCACCGGGCAGGTGATACCGCCCTCGACGAAGGCGTCGAGCCGTTCACGTATCGAAGCTGCGTCTCCGAACATGAACGCGTCTGCGATCAACTCCCACGGCGCCTCCTCCGCTGCCTTGGCGCGATCGCCGGCTTGCCAGGCTTCGCACATCGGATCGATCTCGTCGCCGTATCCGAGCCAGCGGTAGAAGGCTTCGTAGACCGGGACCGTTATGTAGGAGCTGAACATGAACCTGGCAAGCGGTTCGACCTGTTCGCGCTCCCCTTCCAGGCAGAAGAACCGACAGAGCAGCTCGAACCCCTCAGGCGCCTGTTCCAACTGTGCAGTGACTTGGGGAAGCCCTGCCAGCGGAAGGAAGTTGGTGAAGGCTCCATCGGCCTTCTCCACCGCGAGTTCGAGCATCTTCCCTCGCAGAGCAGCGAGCACGATAGGAACCGGTTGTTCCGGAGCCCGCTCGAGTTTGAAACCCCCCTCGCCTCTCTCGCCGGCGAGCACGGTCCTCAGGTAGTCGACAGTCTCAGAGATCTTGGTCAAGGGCTTCTCGAACGCGAGCCCGTTCCATCCCTCCACGATCCGATCCGACGACGCTCCGATTCCCAGCACGAAGCGCCCGTTGGTGGCATCGGCCACGCCTGCTGCCTCCTGAGCGAGCAGCGCCCTTCCCCGCGTCATCACGCCTACGACCCCCGTGCCGAGGCGCACCTTCTCGGTCATCGCGCCGGCCATGGTGAGGGGGGTGAAGCCGTCGGCGCCGTTGGTCTCACCAGACCAGAGGTCCGTGTAGCCACTCGCTTCGGCCAGCCGCACGAACTCTCCGTGTTGGCTGAGCGACAACCCGGGCAGCGGCAGCGTCAAGCCCCATCGTTTCCCTCCGTTTGCCACCCGGCGAGACTACTCCACCCAAAGCGGCGCAAGCGCGACGGCACACGATCCGGCCGGGGGAGGTAGAGTCGCAATTGGTGGATCCCTCGCGAATCAGCCGTGCGGAGATGACCGCAGTAGTGGCAGGTTTCGTCCTCGTTCTGAGCCTGTTCCTGCCTTGGTACTCGCTCGGCAGTGGCCCCGATATTGCTCGTGGCCAGCAGCCTGCGGCGTGGGCCTGTGGTATCGGCGACAACTCCTGCACCGCGTTCGAGACCTTCCAGACCCTGAGGTGGTTCTGGATCGTCGTCGGTCTCGCTCCACTCGTGCTGACCTTCCTCGCCGTGCGGGGACTCGAGACCAGCTGGCCCCGAGGCGAGCTGACGGCGATCATCGGACTGATCGCGTTCGTCCTGATCTTCTTCAACGGCTTGATCGACCGGCCGTCGGGCCGGGACATCCAGATCGGCCTCACCTGGGGCTACTTCATCGCCCTGCTCTCCTCGTTCACCGTGTTCGCCGCCGGAGCCTGGGGCTCGCTCGACCACGGCGGTGGAGCCCCACGCCGACCGCCGGGGAGCTTCGGATGAGCAAGGCCGGCGAGGTCATCTCGCAGGATCAGCGAAGCGGCGATCGACCAGACAGGAACCTCGCCCTCGAACTGGTCCGGGTCACCGAGGCTGCGGCCCTTGCGGCCGCCGGCTGGGTGGGGAGAGGGGACAAAGAAGCCGCCGATCAAGCGGCGGTGGATGCCATGCGACTGTTGCTCGAGACCGTCCCGATGGATGGACTTGTCGTCATCGGAGAAGGCGAGAAAGACGAAGCGCCCATGCTCTACAACGGCGAGGAGATCGGAGACGGCAGCCCTCCTGTAGCCGACATCGCGGTCGACCCGCTCGAGGGAACCACGCTGACGGCTCGGGGCTTCCCGGGTGCCCTTGCGGTTATCGCTCTGGCAGAGCGTGGGACGATGTTCGATCCGGGTCCGTGCGTCTACATGGAGAAGCTCGCGTCGGCCCCCAGTCTGGCTGACTGTCTCGATCTCAATATCCCTCTCGCCGAGGTGATCGCTCGCGTGGCCGAGAAGAAAGGCAGCGAGCCGAACGAGGTGACGGTGATCGTGCTCGATCGGCCACGCCACGAGGAGGCGGTCGCGGAGATCCGTCAGGCCGGAGCCCGTATTCGCTTCATCACCGACGGCGATGTCCAGGCAGCGCTCTTGGCCGTCAGCGAACGGACCGGGGTGGATCTGCTCTGGGGCATCGGTGGAACACCGGAAGGCGTCCTCTCTGCCGCTGCGATCAAGTCGCTCGGAGGCAGGTTCCTCGGCAGGCTATGGCCTCGGGACGACGATGAGCGCAAGGTCGCCGAAGACGCTGGCTACGACCTCTCGAGAGTGCTGGAAACCGACGATCTCGTATCCGGGGACGACGTCTTCTTCGCCGCGACCGGCGTGACCGATGGAGACCTGCTCGACGGCGTTCGCTATCTCGACGGCCGTGCCACGACCGAGTCGCTCGTG
>JAUMFR010000075.1:0-815 GCA_032119755.1 Solirubrobacterales bacterium
AGCTCACCGACATGTCGCAACTCGAGCACCTCCAGCTGCGCGAGCGCTTGGTGCCGGGCTTGCGTGGGGTGGCGGTCTTCTTGGTCTTGGCCTTGCTCTTTGTCTGTGCCATTGGTTCCTTTGCTCCTTCGCTGTCGGTCTTGCGTTCGCGAAGGCTGCCTTTTGAGTGGTGACTGCGCGAAATCGTGGTGAATTCCCGCGGCCACTGAGTCACACGTGCGGGATGAGCATCGTATCAACCGGCACCTACGGACTCTGAAATTCCGCTTGCTAAGTGGATTTGCCTGAAATCGTCTCGCGACTTCGATCAGCGGCGTGCGCGTGTGCTGCGATCCGGTCGAGGATCAGGGGCCAGGCATCTCTCGGGAAGTCGTGCCCCATTCCCTCCACGACCAGCAGCTCCGCGTCTGGAATCGCCTCGGAAGTCGCGTACCCACCGGACACGTCGATCAATGGGTCGGAATCACCGTGGATGACGAGGGTGGGAGACTCGATCCGGGAGAGGCTCTCGATCCGGTTTCCTGACTTGAGGACGGCCCCCAACTGCCTTGCGCTGCTGGTGACGTCGTAACCACGGTCATAGCTGCGAGCGGCTCGGTCGCGGATCCAGTCCGGGTCGACTTCGAATCCCGGCGAACCCACCGATCCGAAGACCTCTACTGCTCTTTCGATGAACTCATCGCGATTGTGCGGAGGGCGGCTCAGGAGGTGTTTGTACATCGCTGCGGATGGCTGCCCGTGACGGCTGCTGCCGGTAGTCGACATGATCGAGGTCAGTGAACGGACGTTCTCGGGGTGGTTGACTGCGAGCTCCT
>JAUMFR010000075.1:825-10069 GCA_032119755.1 Solirubrobacterales bacterium
CGAGAGGCCAAGTCGTTCGATCAGCCGGGCAGTGTCCTCGGCCATGTCGGCGAGGGTGTAGAGATACTCGTCGAATCGCTTGGTGAGGAACTGGAGGTTGCCGGGCGCCCGATACGGCATGTGGGTCGATCGGCCGACGTCACGATTGTCGAAACGAACGACGTAGAAGCCGCGGTCCGCGAGGCCCGCACAGAAGTCCTCATTCCATCCGATCATCTGGGTCGCGAGGCCCATGATCAGGAAGGCAGGCGGATTACTGCTGTCTCCGAACGTCTCGTAGCAGAGGGTGATCCCGCGACCGACATCGCAGAACCGTTCGTTTTCCGTGTGGGGTTTGAGCATGCGTAGCGATCGTAGAGCACCTGCCCGCGAGTCCCGCAAGGCGCTACTCTTCGGGGTGTCAGGGGTTGATCTATCTGACGAGGCCGTTTGGAGAGGCGGTCGGAATTGGGCGCGTGGCGCCCGAGTTTTCGTACTACGGGACAGGGGGTGCAAGGTGAGGTCGAGGTCGAGAGTCGGGATTCCGTTGGCGTTGGTTGCAGTTGCGTGTCTGTTCGCGTTCTCGACAGCTCCAGCCGGAGCGCGCGAGAGTTCGATCACGGTCAAGACGGCCACCGGTCCCTGCCCCCCGGGAGTCTCATGCAACAAGGTGCAGGTCCGCCAGATCGGGCCAGCCAAGGGCAAGAAGGTCCTGATCCTCACGCCCGGCACCCAGGGTGGCGCCGGTGACTTCACGCTGATGGCGAGGGAGCTCGTCAAGAAGGTCCCCGGACTCCAAGTCTGGTCGGTGGACCGCCGTACTCAGATCCTCGAGGACACCGCGCTGTTCAGGAAGACCCTGGCAACGGCCCGCAAGCCGCTCTCGGTTCGCCGCGCCGCGCTCAGCAAGATGTTCGCGTATTACCTCGATCTCCTCTCTCCGGGTGACCACGTCGCGCTCCGAGACGAAGCCGCTGACGGCGCCTGGGCAGATGAGCTCGGAGTTGCCACCTCGGTGACGGATCTGCACGCCGTGGTCCGACTCGCACGGGCTCAGAAGCGGAAGGTCGTTCTCGGTGGGCACTCCCTCGGAGGCAGCGTCGCAGCGATATACGCGGGGTGGGATTTCGGTGGCCGGCCGGGCCACAGCTTCATCGACGGACTCGTCCTGATCGACGGAGGCGGCAAGGGCTCGAACGACGATGCGACGGCTGCCGCTGCTGCCTGCGGGCTGAACGGCCAGTCTCCGGTCGAGCCGATCAATCCGTCCACCGCCTGCACCGGGACCGTCAATCCCATCTCGAACTCACCTTGGCTGAAGTTGGTCGGGGCCGGGCTGCCGGCCGCGTCGGCTGGCTTGTTCGCAGAGGTCGGAGCCGCGTACGCCAAGCTCGACCCGACCGGATCTGCGGAACGGCTCAGGACCTACTTCCTGCTCCCCGATTCGTTCGATCCGGGGTTTGCGGTGACGAATCGAGGGCTTCTCGGATTTGCCTTCGATCGCGACACCGCGCCGGATGCGCTCAGCCTTCTCCACGTCAACAGCGGCACGCTGAAGCCGGGTTGCGGTGCAGGCGCGCCCAAACCCTGTGACTGGGTCGACGGTGGCGTGACACCGATCTCCCGCGTGGCAGACACCTTCGGTCAGGAGCCTGCCAACGCGGTGGAGTGGTACTTCCCGCGCCGGCTCTCGCTCGACAGCGGTTACGGCTCGGCGCTGAGCCAGACCCAGGCAGATGATGGCGAGGCTGAGGATGCGCTCGGTCTACGGGTGTGGCACGGGGCTGGTATCGACGTTCCGCTCTACGGGCTGAGGACCGGTTTCGGAACCGCTCTCACCAATTCCGAGGCGTTCGAAAACCTACAGGCCATGGTCGATTTCACCGAGATAACCCCGTCGGAGGCCGTTCTCGTCAACGCC
Source organism: Solirubrobacterales bacterium (assembly GCA_032119755.1). GTDB lineage: Bacteria > Actinomycetota > Thermoleophilia > Solirubrobacterales > 70-9 > CAIUSP01. The sequence continues at coordinate 2,726 of JAUMFR010000075.1, forward strand.
TCGAGGGGCGCGCTCGGCGACGTGCTGGGCCAGAGCCACCTGGATCCGTTGTTGGGAGCCCCGGGCAAGAACAAGCTCTTCCCGACCCTGATCCCCTTCCTCAAGAACAAGGCCTTCAGGTAGGAATCGCCAACCAGCGTTCAGGCGCCGGTCAGGCGTTTGCTCAGGACCATGAGTTTGGTTCTCGCGTCCTCGTCGTAGGCTTGCGAGTGGGCAGCCGACTCATGAGCATGATCGAAGTAGAGACCGCTGCTTCCGTCCAGAGAGGGCTCGGTTACCAGGCGGAGGGTGGCCTCTGCGCCCTCCGCCACTGTGCTGGCGGGGTTGACTCCGGCCAATCGGATCATCTCGGTGTCCATGTAGGTGGCGGGGTGGAGGCAGTTGACGGTCACGGCCTCAGGGTCGAGTTCGCCTGACAACTCGATCGTATCCATCACCTGAGCCAGCTTCGACTGGCCGTATGCCTGGAGACCGTCGTAACGGTGTTCCAGCATCGGGTCGTTGAAGTCGATCGAGGCCTGACCGGCGGAGGAGACGTTGACTATCCTCGCGGGCGCAGAGTCGATCAGCAGAGGCAGCAGCAGGCGTGTGAGCAGGTAGGGGGCCAGATAGTTCACCTGGAATCGCAGTTCGTGCCCGTCGCGGCTGATCATCCTTCCTCCCCCGCCCGAGTCTGCCACCCCGATCCCAGCGTTGTTCACGAGACAATCCAGCCGCTCATCGTCTTCCTGGATCCTCGCGGCAAGATCTTTGACCTCGTCGAGAGACGAGAAGTCAGCGCGGTAGAAGCGGACGCTGTCGTTGCCCGTGGCAGCGGATATCTCTCTCACCGCTTGCTCACCCAGATCGTCCCTGCGGCCGTGAAGCAGGACCGTCGCGCCCTTCCCGGCGAGCAACTCGGCCAGCGCGCGTCCGTGGCCCGAGGTGGAGCCGGTGATCAGGATCGTTTGTTCTTCGACTGGTTTCATTGCATCGAGTAACCCTTCCGGGGGTCGCCAAGAGAATGGCACGACTGCGATGCTCGGGCGTGTTCAGAAGACCGCGTGGCCTCGCAATGGTGGTTGCAGCGGGATGAATCCTGTCAGGCCTGAACCCGCCTCCCTCTAGCGTGCATGCTGCGGTGGCATCCAGTCGGAACCCACCGCAGCATCCGAGATGACCAACCGATCGAGCAAACAAACCGGCAGGGACGAATTCGACCGCGCTGCGGAAGGCCGCAAGGCTACTCCGATGTTGCTCGGTTTCGCTGTGGCTCTGGCTGTTGCCTGCGCCCTGGTCGGCTCCTTCAGTCACGACTCGGCTGAGGCCGCAAAGACAGTGGCGCAGCAGAAGATGGAGGAGCTTGAGCAGATCAGCGCCCAGCAGGGTTCGGTGCTGGCAGCGATTCAGGTGCAGAACCGGAAGATCAACGACTTGATCGGAGAGGAATCCCAGCTCCGCAGGCAGGAGGCCTCGGTGCAGGCAGAGCTCAACGCCCGCCAGGGCCAGCTCGATCAGGCAAATGCCGAGTACAGGTCCCAGCGGGACGAGCTCCGCAGGATCCGTGCCCGACTCGACCGGGCGATCGCCGCCCTGGAAGGCCTGCTGGTGAGGATCTACAAGTCGGGCGAACAGGACACCCTGAGCGTCATCCTCAGTTCGGCCAACTGGAGCGACTTGATCGCAAGGGCCGAGTATCTGCAGAGCGTCCACTCAGCGGACGAGGCAGTGATCATGAGGGTGAGCGCTCTCAAGGTGCAGATCCATCGCATCGTGCTGCGGCTCCGCGAGGTGCGGGCAAAGGCTAAGCGCGCTCGCGACGAGGTTGCCCGCCAACGCGACAAGCTGGCGGATGCTCGCGCTCTATTGGAGGCGAGAAAGAGTGAGTTGGCCGCTGCAAAGTCCCTGCGCGAGCAGACGCTGGCTTCGCTCGAAGGCCGTCAGCGAGCGCTCGAGAAGGACCTGGGCCAGGTCGGCGCTCCGCTGCCTGGGCAGCGCGCGAAGTTGCTCTCGAACGGTGACGCAGTTGCTCCCGCAGGCGCACCCCTTGCAGTCCGCGGCGCGATCTCCGCTGCCAATCGGATCAACCACCTTCCATATATCTGGGGAGGTGGGCACGGTTCGTTCAGCGATTCCGGCTACGACTGCTCGGGCGCGGTCAGCTACGCGCTGCACGGTGGCGGGTTGCTCTCGAGTCCGCTCGACTCCACCGGCCTAGAGTTCTGGGGCTCTCCCGGCGCCGGCAACTGGATCACGGTCTTCGCCAACTCTGGCCACACCTATGCAGTCATCGCGGGTCTGCGCTGGGATACAAGCGGAACCGGAGGCAACGGTCCGCGCTGGAGTACGGAGATGCGATCCTCCGCTGGGTTCGTCGCGCGTCATCCAAGCGGTCTCTAGCACCTTGCTGCCACTGCGCCCGGTAGTAACATCGGGCTGTGTTCAATCAGCCAGTCGCCCCTGAGCGAAAGTCCGAAACTCCATCGCGAGATGGCTCTGATGGGCAGCGGGTCTGCGTCATCGGCGCGGGTTCGTCCGGGATTTCCTCGTGTCAGGTCCTTGGATCGAGGGGCATCCCATACGACTGCTTCGAGAAGGGATCCGAAATAGGCGGGAACTGGAGGTATCTCAACGACAACGGGATGTCTGCCGCTTATCGGTCGCTCCACATCAACACCTCGCGTGACTTGATGGCCTATGCCTCCTACCCGATGCCCAAGGACTACCCGGACTACCCCAGCCACAAGCAGATCGCCGAATACTTCGACTCGTTCGTCGATCACTTCGGAATCCGCGAACACATCACGTTCCGAACCGAGGTTACCTCGGTGGAACCTGAAGGGGAGGGATACCGAGTCTCGTGGCGCAGTCGCGAGGGCGAGGAGGGCTCACGCTGGTATTCGGCGGTGATGGTTGCGAACGGTCACCACTGGGACCCCCGTTGGCCCGAGCCCGCGTTCCCGGGTTCCGACTCGTTCACCGGTGAGCAGATTCATGCCCACGACTACGAGGAGCCGAATTCCCTTGCCGGAAAGCGGGTACTCGTGCTGGGAATAGGAAACTCGGCTACGGACATAGCGGTCGAGTCTTCTCGCAATGCCGACCAGACCTATCTCGCGATGCGGCGCGGCGCCTACATCATTCCCAAGTACCTGCGTGGGGTCCCGATCGACAAGGTCGGGTCTCCTCAACTCCTTTCCAGACTTCCGCTGCCAGTGCAACGTTTCTTCTATGCGCTTTCGCTGAAGGGTTCTCAGGGAGATATGACCGACTACGGCCTGCCCGAGCCCGACCATCGCATCCTCGAGGCCCATCCCACCGTGTCCTCCGAACTACTGTCTCGTCTCGGCCACGGGGCGATCACGGTCAAGCCGAACATCGCCGAGTTCACCGGAGGCAGGACCGTGCGCTTCGACGACGGGACGGAGGCGGAGGTCGACATCGTCATCTATTGCACCGGCTACAAGGTGACCTTTCCGTTCTTCAGCGCCGACTTCTTCTCCGCGCCGGACAATCGACTCGAGCTCTATCGGCGGGTCGTCTCTCCCGAACACCCCGGCCTCTACTTCGTGGGATTCATCCAGCCGCTGGGGGCGGTGATGCCGATCGCCGAGCGGCAGTCGGAGTGGATCGCTGACTTGATAGAGGGTGACTGCGTGCTCCCTGAGCCAGCGAAGATGCACGAGGAGATCAGGCGTGAGCAGGCACAGATGCAGCGCCGTTACGTCTCATCGAAGCGCCACACTATCCAAGTCGACTTCTGGCCGTACCTGCGTAGCATCGACAAAGAGAGGCGCAAGCATCGCCACCGCAACGGGAAAAGCCAAAGAGGGTCGGGGGAACGCCGCCAAGCGGTCGCCAGCCAGTAGGAGTCGTCGCAGGGCCTATACGAAACTCGCGTTCGATCGCGCAGGCACCGGACCTCCGATGATCCTGCTCCATGGGCTCGGGTCCAATCGCAGAGTTTGGGACCCCATCGTGCCCGCACTCTCCAGACACTTCAAGGTGGTAGCGATCGATCTGCCCGGGTTCGGCGAGTCGCCGATGCCCGATGACGGCGATGTATCGATCGAGGCGCAGGCCAGAGCGGTCGAGAGGACCATGAAGAGGTTGCGTATTCCGAGGGCCCACTTCGTCGGAAACTCGATGGGAGGGAGGCTCGCGCTGGAATTGGCGCGTCGCCGCAAGGCTCTGAGCGTGGTGGCGATTTCTCCGCACGGGGCCTTCAACGACTCGGAGGGGCGGTGGGAGAGATTCACGATTCGACTCCAGCGGCGGGCTGCCAAGATGATCGCGCCGTTGGGGACGCTTCCATTCCGCACCCGTTTCGGCAGGCGCGCAGCCCTTGGTCTGGTCTCGGCCAAGCCGGATCTCGTTTCGCCGGAGGTGGCTGCCGAGGCGACAGCGAGCTTCGCACGTTGTCCTGGTTTCGATTCCGCCCGTCAGTCGATCACTTCGGCGAATGTTGCGGGCTTGAACAAGATCACCTGTCCGGTGCTGATCCTCTGGGGAACGCGGGACAGGCTCCTTTCGCCCGCCCAGGGTCCCCGGATGGCCCGTCGGATCAAGAATGCGCAGCTTCGCAAACTCGACAGACTCGGGCACGTGCCGATGCCGGAAGACCCGGGACTGGTCTCAGAGATCATCTTGCGCTTCACCCGAAACGTCGCGGGCGTCTAGGAGGCTCACCGCTCCGTCTCAGTCGTCCCCGCACTAGCGGGAGAGGTACCTGACTCTTCCATGGTGTGATCCAGCAGCTCTCCCATCTCCGCCCTCAGGTCCCGTCTAGAGGTATCCGTGACTTCGCCGGTTCGGTAGTCGACCAGGTTGTCGACCTCGATCGGATCCCGCTCGAGGTCGTACAGCTCGTATTCGTTGGGACGTTTCCCCTCCGGGTCGAAGTAGAGGCTCCACTTCGCGGCGCCAGTCCTGACGGTTCTCACCCTGTTCGGTTGGCCCGACCCGTCCTGAAGCGCGGTGCCTGCCTGATGGTCGTCAAAGGTGAAGTGGACTGCCTCTCTGACCGTCGGCGCCGGGTCGATATCGAGAATCGAGCCGAAGTCCACCTCGCTGGCGGGAACTTCCTCACGCCCGGGAGAGGCGTGGGAGGAGAGGATTGGTCGCAGATCTACCCCTTGCATCGAATCCACCTCGGGCATCGTCCCGGCGCCGGCCACTCCGAGGAAGGTGGGAAGAAGGTCGATCAGCGAGGCCAGCGCCTTGGTGGTGTCCGGCTTGGGGAAGAGCACGGGGTTCGAGACCACGAGCGGGACGTTGATGGTCTCTTCGTAGGCGTTGAACATCTTCTGGCGCATCCCTCCGTGCGACATACCCATCTCGCCATGGTCTGCGATCCGACAGAGGAGCGTTCGTGAGCGCAGTGACTTCGGGTCGTCCTCCGGCCCCAGCGCCGCGAGTATCCGCCCGATCTTCTGATCCACCACTCGGTGCAGGTGGGCATAGAAGTTCACGTACTCGATCTTCGACTTCCGGTCGTCGACCGGTCCCATGTACGCGGTTGCTCCCATCTGCATCAGGGCATGTACGTCTGGCTTGTTGCTCAGATCCTCGTCGACGGATTCGGGCAGACCGACTTCGAGGTCGGCGAACTCTTCCGGTCTGAAGCCCCCGCGCAGATAGGAATCCGGATACCCGAGGACATCATGCGGATTGACCAGGCTGACGACGAGGCAGAAGGGCTCCGGCAGGTTCTCGTCGGAGAGGAAGCGCTCGACCTGTCGTGTGTACTCCTCATCCCAGCCGACGCCGAGTCTTCCCGCATTGCCGCCACCGAAGTTCTCGGCCTTGGCGTTCTCGCCAGCGTCTGGTGGTTCCCAACCGAGCAGTCCGTAGTCTTCGGAGAGCCGAACCGAGTCTGCGTCTCCCCACCCCGAGAGCATGCCGGTCTCCTCCGGTGTCCCGAGGGCATGCGTGAGATGCCACTTGCCCCGGTATGCGACGTGATAACCGACTGAACCCAACAGGTTGCCGAGGCTGGGGAGATCCATCGGCAGCTCGGGTTCCCCACCCGAGTGAGGTCCGATATCGAACATTCCTCTCGCAAAGGCTCGAAGCAACCTGTCACGGTCAACCGTCCCATCGCGCATCAAGCGGTTGACGGTCTTGATCACCTCCGGGGAGTGACGCCGCTTCGGCTTCAGATCTCCGGCGGTGAGGGTCAGTCCCACGCCGTGGTGGGCCGGGAATAGGCTGGTGAGGATGCTGGCCCGACTGGGCGAGCACATCGCCGCCGCTGAGAACGCGCGTTCGAAGGTCAGTGCGGTATCCGAGATGGCCTGGTCGTTCGGCATCAACTCGCGTAGCCAACCCGGGTCATCAGGCCAGTGCATCGGCCGTCTCTGCTGGTCGGTGATCAAGAGCAGGATGTTCGGTGCGGCAGCCACGTCAGGTTTGAGCCTACCCGGTGGGGGTGGAACGGGCTTTTCACCTCACGCCTGAGCAGGCGTGAGGTGAATGGGGTGAAAGCGTGAATTCGCTGACCGGCGTAGAGTTGCGCACCGTGGCGAGACAGGACGCAGAGTCCCTAGAGCGACAGTTCAACGCTGCGATGGAGGAGGCGGAGACGGGAGCGTCTCTTGACGCAGCGAGGAGGATCTATGCCGAATTCGAAAGAGACGGCGATCCCGCTGCGTCCGGTCTGGTTCATCGCAGCTTCGAGCTCCATTGCGAAGCACAGTTCCTCTCCGGGGCGACCTATCGCGGCGCCAAGGGCTACACCCGGTGGAGGGAGCAGATGGAGGAGATCTTCGAGGAGGACGCGTTCGAGCCGCAGGGTGTGATCTTCGGATCAGGTGGCTTCGTGGTCTTGGGGCGTCTCCGGGTCAAGCCTGCTGACGGTGGTGTCGAGGTAGATGAGCCCTTCGCACACCGCCACGAGCAGAAGGAGGGTCGTCTGGTCCGACTGACCCTCTACTCGGATCTCGAGCGGGCGCTCGAAGACGCCGGGATCATTCCGCCTTACTGATCGTCGTAGCCCTCAAATGAGAGGGGCCGGCTCCTTTCGGAAACCGGCCCCCGATGTTCTGTGTAGGCCCCCGCCCCTCACAGAACAAGTTCATCTGGATCTCAGCCATGCCTCAGCCGGGAATCTCCGTCTCGGGTGCTTAGGGTGAGTCCTCTACCGGCGGGTTGGTCTTGTCGACCAGCTTCCACGCCTTGAGTGGAGGGGTGAGTGGGAGCAGCCTGGGCAGTCGAGCAGTGATCAAGACCGCATCACCGACCACCACATCGCTCAGGTTGCTCGAGCCATCGGTGTTCACGTCCGCGACATTGATCTTGGCCGTCGAGACATCGAATACGACGGTCTGTCCGATCAATCCGGAGCGCTTCACCCAGCGGTTGCCG
>JAUMFR010000076.1:0-2047 GCA_032119755.1 Solirubrobacterales bacterium
GCATTCGCCACCGTGGTGCTGTTGGCGATCTTCCGCCCGAGCCGAGCACTGCTGACCCGCGGGAACCTGAGAGTGATCGTTCCGTTCGCAATCTCGTTCGCGGGGATGAACCTCCTCTACTACGCGGCGATCGCTCGCATTCCCCTGGGAATAGCGGTGGCGTGCGAATTCATCGGCCCGCTGGCCGTGGCGGTCGCCGGTTCGAGGCGAAAGCGTGACCTGATCTGGATCGTGCTCGCGGTGCTCGGGCTCTTCCTCATCACCCAACCTCTGCAGGAGGATTCGATCGACCTGATCGGAGTGGCCCTTGCGTTGGCAGCAGGGATCTTCTGGGGCCTGTACATCGTCAGCGGCGTACGGCTCGGGCATCGAATGGAGGTTGGCCAGGGTCTGGCTCTGTCGATGGTGATAGCGACTCTGATCTCCCTCGCGCCCGGTTTGTACGAGGGAGGAGCGAACCTGATCGCCCCAGAGGTTCTCGTGGTGGGGTTCGCGGTGGCGATGCTCAGCACCGCCATCCCTTACTTCCTGGAGATGCAGGCGATGCGTCGCCTCAGCCAGACGACCTTCGGGGTGCTGATGAGCGTCGAGCCCGCCATCGCCGCGGTGATCGGCTTCGTCGTGCTCAGTCAGGCACTCGACGCGCCGGAGCTGGGCGGTATCGCCTGCGTGATCGCGGCATCAGCGGGAGCGTTGTCAGAGCCCGAGGCGCCGCCACCGATCGACGCCTGAACCGGTCGCATCAGGTGAGGGGCGTGGTGGGAGAGCAGGTGCTCCAGGCAGCCACGACAGGAGCACTCGGGCAGGGTTACTCCAGTTGCAAGGCAGACCGGGATGGCCGGCGTCGGGGGATTCACGGGCGCAACGCTAAGTGTCCCCGCGGTCGGAAAGTTGCCGTTCACAGTCGATTTACAGTGGGTGACCGCCCTCCTGCGAAGATGGTCTCGTGGCAAAGGAGACCAAGAAGTCGAAGTCCGCTGCCGAGGCGATAGGCGAGGCAAAGGTCCACGCTCCGACCAGGGGCAACAAGAAACTTGAGAAGTTCCTCGAGGCCGTCAATGCCGACGAGCAGGTTCGAACCTGGTGGTACATGGCCCAGATGACCTCGGAGAGGCTCGGGATGTCCGACCACTCCTGGGTGCACGTGCAGGTGATCCTCAACGTGGCGATCCGACTGGTGCGGCTCCTCGCCAAGGCGGGCGTAGAGCCCGCGATGGTCACCGACCACGGGATGAAGTTGCGGGACGCCGAGGTAGTGGTTGCCGGAGGAGCCCTCTTCCACGATGTCGGGATGTCGATCCATCGCAAGGATCACGAGGAGTTCAGCCTCTTCCTCGCTGCCAACAGGCTCCCTTCGTTGCTGTCCGATGTCTACGAGGAGCCGGATAGGACCGTGGTGGTCTCGGAGATCCTGAACACGATCATCGGGCACCGCCGGCGCGGCGAGCCCTACACGGTCGAAGGCGGTGTGGTCCGGGTCGCCGATGCCCTGGACATGGCTCAAGGGCGCTCGCGCATTCCGTTCGAAGGCGGTCAGTACGGCATCCACGCCCTCTCGGCCGCTGCTATCGACGAGGTGCGGATCGAGCCCGGGGAGGAGCGCCCGGTGCGGATCGAGATCGAGATGAACAACTCGGCCGGTGTCTTCCAGGTGGACGACCTCCTCGCCACGAAATTGCGCGGCACGCCGATCGAGGACAAGGTCGAGATCCTGGCGCAGGTCAAGGGTGAGACCGAGAAGCGACTCCTGCCCAGTTTTCGGGTCGAGTAGTCCTTTTCACAGCGAAGTCGCGGCGCGATCGCTGTCTCGGGCGGGTCCTGACGGCTGCGAGTGGTCACACCGGCAAGAGCCGGCGCGACCATTCTCGCCGCCACCCGCCCGATCAGCCGGCGATCCGGTCGGTCTCCGCGCGGGTGGCGCCGAGGATCGCTGCGCGCGCGAAAAGCGGGTGCAGCGAACCGGAGGTGACAGGACCCGCGCGGGGGGGTAGAGCCGACTACTCCACGCGAAAGCTGGGGAGGAGTCGCTTCTCGGTCTCACCCTTGA
>JAUMFR010000077.1:0-7573 GCA_032119755.1 Solirubrobacterales bacterium
GGCAGGCTTCAGCACGGTTGCATTGCCGGCCGCGATCGAAGGCCCGAGTTTGTGGGCGACGAGATTGAGCGGGAAGTTGAAGGGACTTATCGCGCCGACGACTCCGTAGGGAATTCGCAGGATGAAACCGAGCTTCCCCATCCCGGCCTCGCCGGCCTCCATGGGCACCATCTCTCCGCTCAACTTGAGGGCCTCGACCGCGGAGAACCGCAGGGTGCCGACCGTGCGGGCCGCCTCGACCCGCGCGGTCTTCAGTGGCTTGCCGGCCTCAGCGGCGATCGTCAGGGCAAGATCTTCCTGTCGCTCGGCCACCAGATCGGCAGCGCGATTGAGAACCTCGGCCCGCTGATGCTGGGGGAAGCCGCCCGTCTCGAAGGCAGCGTGTGCCGCCTCACATGCCCGGTTGACCGTCGCGGCGTCGCAGGTAGCGACTCGGCCGACCGGAGCCTCGTCATAGGGGCTAAGGACCTCATCCCAGTTCCCGGTCTCGAGACGCTCGCCGTCTACGAACAACGCATGATCACGGGCCTCGAAAGAATGCTTTGTCATCTGGGTAACTCTCCCGTCGCTCTGCGACCAGAGGATTTCCCCGGTCGGTTGTCAGACTGCTGGAGATTAGGTGAGACGGGCGGCTCCTGCAGACGATCAGGCATCAGGATGTGAGCCTCTGCGACCGCTCGCGTACCTCGGCCAGCGCCTCATCGGCTCCCGGAACCTCCCGGCCCCGCATCACGACCGAGCCCGCCACCACAGCGGTGTCCACCGCCTCAGACGGCGCTCCGTAGACGAGCCGCGCATCGAGATCGCCGGCGGCCATCTCGGGTACTCGCAGATCCAGCAGGAGGAAGTCGGCCGCCTCTCCCTCGGCAATCGGAGTACCGGCAACCAACTTCGAACGTTCACCTCTGGCCAGAGCAAGCACCTCGCCCGCTGGCGCCACAGAGGGATCGACCGCCTGGTGTTTCTGCAGCAGTGCGAAGATCTTCGCCTCCTCGAACATGTCGAGGTTGGAGTTCGAGGAGGGTCCATCGGTTCCGAGCGCGAGGTCTACCCCTTTCTCCTGCGCGGCTGTATAGGGAAGCGCTCCTCCCACCGCGAGCTTCATATTGGCGCACGGGTTGGTGACCACGGTCGAACCCCGGTCGGCGATCAGCTCCAACTCGGACTCGCCGAGCCAAACGCCATGAGCGAGGATCGACAGGGGTCCGAGCGCCCCTAGGCTGTCCAGGTACTCGGCCGGTCGCTTGCCGGTGCGCTCTAGGCACTGCTGCACCTCGTGCTCGGTCTCGGAGAGGTGGATGTTGAATATGGCGTCTCGCTCCTGCATCAACTCCGCGAGACCCCTCAGCGACTCCTCGCTGACCGTGTAGATCGCATGAGGCGCGATGCACGGAGTCACCAACGGCCCCATCTCGCCCAGGCGATCGAGGAACTCCGACGATTCGGCAACCAACTCCGGAGCCTTGGCCGAATCCATCTGGTCGATCACGGCCTGCCCTGCGGCCACCCGCATTCCGGCATCGACCGCGGCTTGAGCCACCTGATCCGAGTTCCAATAGATGTCATAGAACTTGGTGGTTCCGGAGCGCAGCATCTCGACGGTGGCCAGCTTCGTCCCCCAGTAGACATCCTCGGCAGTCAACTTCGCCTCCGCGGGCCAGATCATCTTCTCCAGCCACTGCATGAGCGGAAGATCGTCACCGTAAGCGCGAAAGAGGGTCATCGCCGAATGTGTGTGGCAGTTGACCATCGGTGGGGTGATCAGCATCCCGTCGGATTCGATCACCTGATCACCGTCGGATGGCGAGAGGTCGGCGCCGACGGCCGCGATCACTCCATCCTCACAGCGGATGGAAACACGCTCCTCATCGAGCAGGACGTCTGCGACGAACAGTGGCTCCATCTACTCAGGCTAGATCAGAAAGCAGGTCTCAGTGCTTGATCGTGATCACATCGCCGTCGGCGACCACGTAGTCGCGACCCTCGGTGCGCAACAGGCCCCTGTCGCGGGCAGCCGGATAATCGCCGAGTTCCACGAGGTCGGACCACGTCACCACCTCCGCCTTGACGAAGCCTTCCTGGATGTCGGTGTGGATCGTTCCGGCGGAGTCCCAAGCGGTTCCGCCTCGCGGCAGGGTGCGCGCGACCGCCTCGGTTTCCACGCCGGCGGTGAAGAAGGTGATCAGATCGAGTAGATCGAAAGCAGCCCTGATCAGGCGCTCGAGGCCCGATCCCTCGATCCCCAGTTCCTCGCGCATCTCCGAGGCCTCGGCGGAATCGAGCTCTCTCAACTCCGACTCGACCCTGGCTGAGATCGCAACAGCACCGGCCCCGGCGGCCGCGGCCCGCTCGGCTACATCTGCTGGAACCTCTACTTCGCCCTCTTCGACATTGGCGACATAGAGAACCGGTTTCGAAGTAAGCGCAGAGAGGCGCATGGCGGCCTCGGGGGCCGCTTCGGGAGGCGGGAACTCCCGCACCGGCTTGCCCTCCTCGAGACCCGCCACCACGGCCTGCAGCCAGTCGCGCTCTGCAACCGCCTCTTCGTCGCCCGAGCGGGCCTCTTTGACCAGCCGCTCCAGCCGGCGTTCGGCCTGTTCGAGATCGGCCGCCAACAGCTCCGTGTCGATCAGGTCGAGATCCGCCATCGGGTCGATCCGGCCCTCCGGATGGGTCACATCACCGGAGTCGTGGACTCTGACCACGTGACAGATCGCATCGGTCTCGCGGATGGCCGCGAGGAAACGGTTACCCAAGCCCTCACCCTGCGCGGCGCCCTGGACCAACCCTGCGATGTCATGGAACTCGACCGTCGCCGGGGTGACCTTGGAGGCGTTCAGAATCGCTGCGAGTTCATCCAACCGCTTGTCGGGGACCTCGACGATCGCGACATTGGGATCGATCGTGGTGAACGGATAGGCGCCGGTCTCGGCACCCGCCGCAGTGAGCGCGTTGAAGAGCGTGGACTTGCCCGCATTCGGCAGCCCGACTATCCCGACCTTCATCCGGTCGACCCCAGATGGCTGGTGCGACCGGTCAAGAGACGAGCCCGAGCGGCCAGACCAGACCGAGGATCGTCCCGAGGATCGCGCCTGCGATCACATCACTCGGGTAGTGCATGCCGAGATAAGGTCGACAGAACGCGATCGCGAAGGCGAGGATGAACAGGAGCGCCGCAGTGTCATCGACTCGCGTCATCGCCGTGGCCGCAGCAAACGACGAGGTCGCGTGGGCAGAGGGAAAGCTCAACGAGCTGGGTGCACCGCCGATCGGGGGGTAGCCAGGAATCTGCGGGCGGGAGCGCTTGACCACCAGCTTTACCAGGAAGTTCAAGACGATTCCGACCGGTCCGAGCACGCCGGCAAACAACCATTCCCAGCGGTTGGCCGGATCGATCAAAGCAAAGATGACGCCGAGCGCGAACCAGATCGCACCGTGCTCTCCGATCTTGCCGAGCACTCGGGCGATCGTCTCGGGAACGCGACCGTGGCCGCGGGTTCGCATCGCGTAGAGAACTCGTCTGTCGAGATCGGCGAGCAACTGTCTGTGGGCAACCGGTCCGAGGGTCCCGACGCTAGGCGTCGCTGAACCCGATCCGCTGATCGGTCGCTGCCACCCTGATGAACGCCACCTTCGCAAGATCGACCGAGAGTTGGCCGTCCTCTGTCTCGAGGTCGTGCCACCCCTCGCCGCCGTCGAGTGCCTTTCGCAGATCGGTCATCTGCTTGGCCGTCATCCGGACTGCCGCGACCTGACCTCCGGAAAAACCGATCTCGGCCCGTTCGGGCCCCTTCTTCTTCGCTTGAGCCATGGTCAGTGGACCTCCGCCGGTTGGACTATTTCGGTCAATACCCCGCCAGTCGATTTGGGGTGAAGGAAGGCAACTCGAGAGTCGCGGATCCCGCGACGGGGCTCGCTGTCGATCAACGCCACTCCCTGCTCTGCGAGCTCGGCCAGAGCTGCGGTGACATCGCTGACCGCGTAGGCGACGTGATGCAGGCCTGGACCCTTCTTGGCGAGGAACTTGCCCACCGGTGTGTCCTCTCCCAGAGGCTCCAGCAGCTCGATGTGGCCATCGCCCACGTCGAGCAGAACGGCCTCTACACCCTGCTCGGCGACCTTCTCGCGGTGCACCAACGGCATACCCAGGGTCTTCTCGTAGAGGGCGATCGCCGAGTCGAGATCGGCAACGGCGATTCCCACGTGGTCGATACGGTCGAGCATCCAGCCGCAGTCTAGTCGGGCTGCATCAGCCGCTGCGGCAGGTCGAAGAAGAACTCCGCCGCCAACTCGAGATCGCTCACCATCGCGCGCTCGTCGGCCGCGTGCATCAGTGGCGCGGCGTCGAACAGCCCTTGATCTCGACGCGGGAAGAATCCGTAGACGAAGGAGTCGGGGAAGGCCTTGCGGAAGGCGTTGCTGTCGCTGAAGAAGGGGGTTGCGATCGGCGCTACGCGCGCGCCGGGATCGACCTCGTCGACCCACTCGGCTACCGCGTCGCGCAGTGGCGACTCGGGCTCGGAAGAGTTGCCGGGAACGGCCTCGACGAACTCGATCTCGTAGTCGCCCTCGCCCAGCAGCGCCTCGGCGCGCTCGCGGGCTTCGCGTTCTCCGCACTCGGGCGGGATGCGACAGTCGATGAATACCTCGGCGGCGGCGGGGATCACGTTCGCTTTGTCTGAAGCCGAAACCATCGTCGGAGACATCGTGATCCCCAACATCGGCCCCACCAGATAGTCCACCAGTCGTTGATCTGAGGCACGCATCCGCTCCACCTCGACTGCGACCTCATCGGGGGAAACCTTGGATCCCCTGACTGCCGAGAGGAAGGCCAGGCCGTCGCGGCTCGGCTCGGGAGGGGGCTGCTCGGTGAAGCGGGTGATCAGTGGGGCCAACTTGATCAGGGCGTTCTCGGAGATGGCCGGCTGAGATGCGTGACCGGCACTGCCTCGTGAGCGGACCTTGAACCTCATCAAACCCTTTTCGGAGTGGCAGATCCCGTAGAAGCGCTGGCCGTCGAGCTCGAAGGAATCCCCGCCTCCCTCGTTGACGATGTAGTCGGCCTGGACGAGTTCCGGGTGCTCGCTGCATAGCCAGATCGCACCGCGGGTTCCGCTGGTCTCCTCGTCGCAGGTGAGGATCAGTTTCAGATCGCCGCTCGGTGGGCGCCAGCCGGCCTCGGCGAGCGCGATCGCTGCGGAGACCTCGCAGGAGACCTGACCCTTCATGTCGATCGCCCCCCGGCCCCAGACGACCCCGTCGATCAGATCTCCCCCCCACGGATCGTGCTGCCAGTCGGAGGTGTCGGCCTTGACCGTATCCACATGGGCGAGATAGGCGAGGTTCTTGCCGGGCTCGTTCCCCGGCAGCCTCGCCACGAGATTTGCCCGCGTGGGCTCGGACTCGAGCAGATCGCATTCGAAGCCGGCTGACTCGAGCATCTCGAGCAGGAACTCCTGCAGCGGCATTTCGTTACCGGGTGGGTTGACCGTGTCGAACCGGATCAGCTTGCGGGTCAGCTCGACCGCAGAGGAGCCGAGCGACTCCGGTGGAGCGATTCGGGCGGAAGACGGTGGTTCAGCGCTCATCCGCAGAAACGATACCCGTGGGCGCTCAGGCGTGAACCGAGCACCATGAAGGGGATTCTGAGATCTCTCCCGAATCCGCAACTCCTGCCTCGGTGAACTGTTCTTATGGGTGCGTCTGAGGCCGAGGCGCATCGTCTAACTCAAGGCAGGGAGGCGATCCGTCGGCCAAAGCGTCGAAAGCCGGGGAGTGGACAGGAGGGTCGGGCGATGCCCGACCCTCCCCCCTTTTTCCTACCTGGCCACCCGCACGACGATCGAATTCGCTCCGCCGTTTGCCAAGTTGGTGGCGGTGACGCTGACCCGTCCGCCCCTGGCCAGCGCCGTCTTGAGCGCCCTTGTGTAAGCCAGGGTGACGGTGGGCTGCTGGCCCGCCGGGACGAAGACGGTCTTGGGTGTGATCGCAACCTTCGTCCCGACCTTCTTGCCGGTGAGCTGGACCGTGCAGGAGCTCTCATCACCGCATCCGACCTCGACCTTGAGTGAGGCCTTCGTGGGTTTGCCCACGCTCGAAATAGTGGGCTCGACGGTGCCGGTGCCGGTGATGGCGGCGGTCTTGGTGCCGTCGTTCGTCTGGATTTCTAGGACGGCCACCTTCGAGCCGGGACTCGAGGGGTCGAAGGCCACGGTGACCGTGCAGCTCTGGTCCTGCGCAAGTGAAGTGGAAGCGGCCGCGCAGGTGCCGCCGGTGATCTGGAACTGCCCGGAATCGGCGCCGGTGAGGTTGATCCCGTCCTGGGGGATGGTGAGATCGGCACTGCTGTTGGAGACGAGAGTGAAGGTCGCAGCAGGTGTAGGACCGGCCGAGACGATTCGGCTGCCGAAGGCGCTGTACGAGGGGCTCAGCGACCCGGCGGGTGCTGTGCCGATGCCGGTGAGAATGGTGAGCACCTCGCCCTTGTTGGTATCGACGGCGAGGGCGGCCGATTTCGAGCCGACACTCGAGGGGTTGAAAGCCACGGTGATTGTGCAGGTCGCGCCCCACGGGAGTGAAGTGAAGCCGGCGGAGCAGGTGCCACCGGTGACTCGGAACTGATCGGCATCGGGGCGGTGAAGACCGATCCCGTTTTCCGTGATGGTCACGGGGGTTATCTGGCCCCAAGTATCGTATGGCAAGGTCGCTCTGAGCGTGACGGTGGCGCTCGATGTCGCTCCGCCTGAGACGAGTTGATTGCCGAAGTCGTGGGAGGACGGGCTGAGGTTGGCGCAGGCAGGCTGCCAGCAGTATGCGTTGGCCGCCGGCGCGATCGCGCCAAGCGCGCATACGGCGAGTACAGACGCGAGGGCAAGGCGGATCTTGCGAGTCATCTGGCCACCCGAACCACGATCGTCTTGACTCCGCCGGTGACCGGATTGGTCGCGGTGACGCTCACCCGCCCGCCCTTGGCAAGCGCCGCCTTGAGCGCCCTTGTGTAAGCCAGGGTGACGGTTGGCTGCTGACCGGCGCCGACCGAGACGGTCTTGGGTACGAGTGCAGCCTTGACCCCTACCTTGTTGCCGGTGAGGCGCAGAGAGCAGGCGCTCGTATCACCACAGCCCACCTTGACCTTGAGCGAGCGCTTGGTGGGTTTGCCAACGCGAGAGATGGTGGGGTTGGGCAGCGAGTCGACCGCGAGTCCCCGGACAGAGCTGACACCGGTGATGAACGATTGGTTGGCGCCGGTGCCGTCGAGGTTGGCGCGGGCGATGGTGGTGGGGAAGTTGTTGCCCCAGTAGATGTAGTTGCCGTCGACCGCTAGGGCGTAGGGAGAGTTAGCGCCGGTGATGAAGGACTGGTTGGCGCCGGTGCCGTCGAGGTTGGCGCGGCCGATGGTGTCGTTGTCCCAGTTTGTCCAGTAGACGAAGCTGCCACCAACCGCGACTTGGTAGAACTCCCCCCCGGTAACGGTGATGAAGGACTGGTCGATGCCGGTACCGTCGAGGTTGGCGCGGCCGATTGTGTTGTTGCCATAGTTGGCCCAGTAGATGTGGTTGTCGTCGACCGCGAC
>JAUMFR010000078.1:0-309 GCA_032119755.1 Solirubrobacterales bacterium
GCTTTTGACCCTAGCAGCGGCGACCTGGCCGTCGTGGCGTCAATCCTGCGGTTCTTCAGGGTCGTCAGGTGGGCGACGGACGGGCATCTGGATCCGCGCCATCCCCTTGACCATGAACCAGAAAAGGGTGCCGGCCACCGTGAGAACCAGCAGATTGCCGATCACCTGAGTCGCTGAGGTGGCTATCACCAACCCCATCGCGGTCGCGAGCATCAACAGGAGCAAAACCGTCTGGAAGCCGAGTACCGCCCAGTACTGGTCTCTCCACATGCCGAAGGCAATCAAACCGGTGAGCACGCTCGGAGCCAG
>JAUMFR010000078.1:319-2224 GCA_032119755.1 Solirubrobacterales bacterium
AACCTGGAGGAAGGGAGGCTGCCTGCCATCGACCTCGACCCCGGCCAGCCAGGCGATCACGATCGAGGCGCACACCAGGGTGGAGAGCGTCGCCCCGATGGTCACGACCAGTGGCCTCTGTCCCTCGGCCAGTGGTTCGAGCGCCTCGCGTGCCGCTTTGTTCTTTTCCTCTGATCTGCTCATCGATCAAGTATTGCCTGCTTCAGCGCTGTGGCAGCAGCCCGGGGGTCCGCCCCATCGGCGATCGCCCGGACCACGCAGACTCTCCTGGCTCCGTGATCGAGCACCTGGGAGAGGTTCGAGGAATCGATCCCCCCGATGGCGAACCACGGACGGTCCCCGGCTCGGCTCGCCGCCAACTCCACGTACTCGAGGCCAGCCGCGGGGCGCCCCTCCTTGGTCGGGGTGGGCCACACCGGTCCGACGCTGAAGTAATCGATCGCGTCGTCTGCGAGTGCCGTCTCCATCTGATCTTCCCGGTGGGTAGAGAGTCCGACGATCCGTTCCTCTCCCATTATCTGTCTGGCATCCGCGCTCTTGCGATCGTCCTGGCCCACGTGCACTCCGTCGGCGCCTACTTCGATTGCGAGCTCGGGGTCATCATTGAGCACGAAGAGCGCGCCGGTCCGATCCGCAACGCGGCGGAAGACCTCCGCTGCGCGGAGGATCTCGTCGCGATCGCCGCCCTTCTCACGCAACTGGATCACATCGACGCCGCCTTCGATTGACTGCTCGAGCAGCGACTCCATCTCGGTTTCCTCCCGCGAGCCACAGCAGAGGTAGAGGCGCGCTGCATGGATTCGCTCTCTAGGTGTGTCGACGCTTGCTCGATCGTTTCCAATCACACGACCAGCCTAGAGCGCACCCGCCACCCGAGGCCCCTACATTTCATCTGTGGAGCAGGAGAGCCGATCGAAGCCCGTGCAAGCGCCCACGCGGTCGGAACAGGGCGCGGATCCGAGCCTGCTTCCCGCGGTTCGTGAGAGCGGAACTCCAGCCACCGGCCTCCTCTCGGTCCCCGTTCGAGCAATCGGAGCCGCCACTCGCGCAGGCCTCCGGGCAGCCGGAGGTTTCGTGCGGGCGCTCGGAATCGACAGCGCTGCGAGATCGGTTCTCGATCAGACCATCACCGGCCCCGTGGCGGCACAAGTGACCCGTCAGCTCATCGAGCAGGGTGTGATCGAGCGGGTCACTCAGGAGTTGATCTCAGGCGGAGTGCCGCAGAGGGTGGTCGATCAGGTGCTCGCAAGTGAGGTTCCCGAGGACCTGATCGATCGGGTATTGAGCCGTGAGGTCACGCTGCGGCTGACCGAGCGCATCCTCTCGGAGCCGGGGATCGTTCCGGCTGCGAACGAGGTCCTCGAGAGCAAGGTCGTCGATGAGATCTCCGAGACCGTTCTCGAGAGCGACGAGTTGGCAGCGGTGATCACCAAGATCGCCAATTCGGAGGAAGTGCGAGAGGCGATCGCTCAGCAGAGCTTCGGATTGGTGACCGAGCTCGGCGCCCAGATATCGATCCGCACTCGCGAGCTAGACGGATGGCTGGAGCGGCTCCCGCGGAAGCTCGCGCACAAGGAACCCCGGACGGGCCCTGTGCCCGAGGCAGGGCTGGCAAGCCGCGCGGTCGCGTTTGCCATCGACTACGGGGTGGTCAGCCTCTTCCTCTTCGTCCTCTCCGCTCTGGTCAATCTGATCGCCGGCTTCTTCACCAACAAGCCGCCGGGGATCGTTGCGCTCCTCTTCGGAGCGATCGCGTTCGGAGTCGTGGGCGCTGTCTACCTCCTTGCCTTTTGGACGCTCGATCGTCAGACGCCCGGCATGCGCTTCATGCGGCTGAGGATCGAGCCCGTCGTCGAGGACGACGTCAGCTTCTGGGATGCACTCCGCAGACTGGTCGGGTTCGTC
>JAUMFR010000079.1:0-3095 GCA_032119755.1 Solirubrobacterales bacterium
CTGCGAGGCAGCGAAGCGGGCGAGCTCGCGAGCCTGGTCGGTCGAGTCGGCGCGGGCGATCGCCACTCCCATCCTCCTGCCGGGCCGCGAGACGGGCTTGCCGAAGATCCGCAGGTCCACCCGCGGGTCACCGAGAGCATCGGCGCCGATTTCGACCACCGGGTCGTCGTTTTCCTCGGTGGCCAGGATCACCGCGCTCGCACCGGCGCTCTCGAGCGGAATCTCTCTCGCGCCGCTTCCGTCGGGTGCTTCCACCGTGGGAATCGTCAAGCCGAGGATGGCCCGGGCGTGCAGGGCGAACTGGGAGAGACGCTGTGTCGCCATCGTCGCCATGCCGGTGTCGTGGGGGCGAGGGGAGACCTCGCTGAACCAGACCTCGTCGCCCGAGATGAACAGCTCCACGCCGAAGATTCCTCGCCCGCCGAGGGCTTCTGTGATGGTCGCGGCGATCTCCCGCCCCGCGTGGAGAGCCTTCGGGCTCATCTGCTGCGGCTGCCAGCTCTCTCTGTAATCGCCATCTTCCTGGATGTGTCCCACGGGAGCGCAGAACGCGGTTCCGCCTACGTGGCGAACTGTCAACTGGGTGATCTCGTAGTCGAAGTCCACGAACGCTTCGCAGATCACCCGCCCTGCGCCAACTCGACCACCCTCTTGCGAGTGATCCCAGGCCGCTCGAGTCTCCTCCGGTGATGAGATCACCGACTGCCCCTTGCCCGAGGAACTCATCACCGGCTTGACAACACACGGTGTGCCCAGCGTCTCGACTGCCCTCTCCAGATCCTCCAGCGAATCGCAGAACTCGTACCGCGAGGTGGGGAGGTTCAGTTCCTCAGCCGCGAGCCGTCGAATCCCCTCGCGGTTCATGGTCAGTCGCGCTGCCCGAGCGGTGGGCACCACGGTCAGGTGATCGTGGCCAGCCTGCTCGAACTCCTCGAGCACCTCGGTTGCGATCGCCTCTACCTCGGGCACCACCAGGAGCCGCGCACACGGAAGCGCCAACTCGGCCTTCAACAGCGCCCGCAGTGCCTCCGGGTCCGACATCTCGATCACAAACGATCTGTGTGCCAGCCCCATCGCCGGTGCTCCGAGGTAGGAATCGACCGCGACCGTCTCGCATCCGAGCCGCATCGCCTCGATCACCACCTCGCGTCCCAACTCGCCCGATCCGAGCAACACCAGCCGAGTGGCGCTGGCCGTTCCGGGAACTCCAGTCTCAACCAATCCGCTCACGGTCCTGAGACTATTCACTCGGCAGCTGGTGAGGTGCGGCGAATGTCAGTTTCCCGACTCGCCCCGCGACTCCACTAGTCTGTGGGAGCACAGTGCATGGGGACGACAGGCTTCGACGTGGTCATCGTGCGACTGGTTGCAGGTCGAGGTTGCTGGAGGCCTCGTTAAACCCCAGCAAAAACCAATACGTGCGGACCATGAGTTCGCCCTCGCCGCTTAGTTAGAAGCTAAGCAGTGAGAGTCGGCCCTCCTGCGCCCGTCGGGAGGGGGCCCGGCTTCAGAAACGGGCTCACCTGAGCGGACTGCCTCGATCGTTTGGGAACAATTAAGAGGCTTTGTTCGGGATAGTGCCCGTCGGCGCGGACTCCCCCGGACGAGAAACAAGCGCCGGCTAAGCCTGTAGATGCCAATCGTTTCGTTACCGCGGACGTGGGTTCGATTCCCACCGTCTCCACCTGCTCGTTTTGCATGGGCCAGAGGCCCGGGCGCTAACCCTCGGTCAGGATCTCGATTCGCCGTGAAATGATCTTCTCGATCAACCCGTCCGGAAGCGGATGCTCAGGGGTGAAGCGGATGGTTCCTTTGGAGGTGCTGAACGGTTCCAGCTCGTCGCTCATCTCGCGGATGATTTGCGATCCGTGCGGAAAGAGACTGAGATGGTTCTTGGCAGCAACGAAGGCAACCAGCGGGTCGTCGCCCAAGAAGTAGTTGGGCACGCCGTAGTAGGTCTTCTCGGTCAGCGGGGGCGCGGCATCCACGATCACATCGCACATCTTTTGCAGAGTTTCACGCTGGTCGGCCGGTAGCCCTTTCAGGTAATCGTCGACCACGCCCATCTGCTGCGCCCTACACCTGTGAGCGTTTGATCTCGCTGCCGTCCGGGAGCAACGAGTACAGGTCTCTGTCTGCTGCCAACCACAGCGGTCCGGTGAAACGCTCCTTCGCGTCGCCGAGGAACGGTCCTTCCAGACCCTTCAAAGGCAGCGGGGGGATTATGTGCGTCAGCGCGAGGTTCTTCACTCCGGCCTCGCGAGCCATGTCGGCGGCCTGCGCGGGGCTTGCGTGGTAGTCGGGCACGTCGGCGAAGATCTTCGCCCGGCCGGGCTTTCCGGCATCGCGGGCCGCGTCTTCCAACAGCTTCACCAAATTGGGGGCCAGCGCGTCACAGATCAGCAGGTCCGCATCCTTCGAGGCCCTCACCAGCGACTCGGTGTAGGTGGTGTCACCCGAGATGACCACGCTCCTGCCGCCGTAGTCGAAGCGAATGCCCAGCGCCGGGTCGACAGGTGTGTGGTCGACCACGAACGCGGTCACCTTCACGCCGTCCTCGTCGAGGATCACCTCCGATTCGACTTTGCTCCCTGCTTCGAACGGCTCCGGGGCCATCCCAGCCATCTCGCGCGGCGCAACCGTCTCGCCATGGTGAGCGGCCCGGTAATCGCTGTCGAGTTTGTAGGCGCGGTTCAGACCCTTGATCACCTTGCGCACGCCCTTTGGCCCGAGTACCCGTAGGCGGCCCTGGCTCGAATCGGAGACCCAGCGCTGGATCGCGACCGCAGGCAGACCACCGATGTGGTCGGAGTGGAAGTGGGTCAGGATCACGCACTCGATCCGGCCGGGATCGATCGCCGCCGCGTTCATCGCGCTCGCTGCGCCCTCGCCGGCATCGACCACGAAGAGCCGCCCTCCGGCGATCACGCCCACGCAGGGCTGGCTGCGGCCGGGGTCGGGCAGGGGCGCTCCGGTGCCGATCATCACCACGTGCAGGCCGTCGGGCAGACCCTCCAAGCAGTCGGCAGACATCCGTGCCGGGAGGGACTTCTTCACCAACTTGATCGCCTTCTCGGCCGCTGCGCCGATCGGCA
>JAUMFR010000080.1:0-2282 GCA_032119755.1 Solirubrobacterales bacterium
TGCTCGAGCCACCGATGAATCTCTTCTAGGCAGGAACCTGCTTGCCGATAGGTCGTTCTTCCTCCACGTGCCAGTCTTGGTTGAAGGCGACGATCGAGAGCGCCACCAGAACGATCTGCAGCGGGATCATCGCGATCGTCAGCAACCCCAGTATCTCCTCCGGCAGGGCGGGGCTGCTGAGCCCGTCCTTTGCGCGCTCGAGCCAGCTCGGAGCCGCGAGCACCGAGAAGATCGCAAGGATCATCGCCAGAGCCGCTGCGACCGGGAGGACTCCTCTGCTCCATTTGAACACGCGCCACGCGAGCAAGAGATAGATCACCACGTAGGCGAGGGCGAAGTTCTTGCCTCCCTCGAGCTTGCTCCATCCGCCGAAGATGATGATCAGGGCGAGCAGCGCCGACAGCAGCAGCACGAAGATCACGGCAACGCGCGCGCCCTGAGATGCGGACTTCTCCCGATTTGGTCTCCAGAGTTCATACCCCGGACGAGCGGTTGCGACCTCCATGGCTGACAAGTCTAGAATCTCGGCGGGTCGCTCGCTTCAGGACCCGAGCGGACGTGGCGGAACTGGTAGACGCGCCAGGTTTAGGTCCTGGTGGGCTGACGCCCGTGGAGGTTCGAGTCCTCTCGTCCGCATTCATTTCACCGGTTGCCCTTTGGAACGAGACCGAGCTGGGAAGCGGGACAGCCAGGACTCGAACCTGGAATCGCCGGTTTTGGAGACCGGAGCCTTATCCAATTTGGCCACTGTCCCTACCGCTGTGATGCTAGCCAGCCGCCTCTCGATAGGTGTAGCGGGACGGTTCATGAGTCGAGAGCTACTTCTTCCGGAGGGGAGCCGGCTGCGGACCGCTCTCTTCACGACAGACGTCTCCACTGCAGCCGGAGAGCTCGTCGAGCAGGTTGGACAACCAGCGCTTGACGTATACATATCTGCGGTCGGCCTCCGCATTCTGCAGCTGTGCGGGATCGCGTTTCATGTCGTAGAGCTCGCTCTGCCCGTTGGAGTAGGCCGTGAAGACGTATCTGTTCGTTCTCACCGTCAGGTATCCCGGAGCCCTCATGGTGATCCGTGCCCTCGTTCCAGCCGCTCGGTAGGGCGCCGAGGAGGGTGAGACCGGTTCCTGCTCGAGATCCCCGACACCGGTCAGTCCGGTAGCTGGATTGTCTCCAGCATCTGACTCCGATGCATCCTCGTCGTCCGTGGAGCCGCCGGTGAAGCCCTCGATCAGCAGCGGCCGGGTGCTCCGGCTGGCGGGATCACTCGCATAAGGGAGGAGGGAGCGTCCGTCTGCTGCCGGGTCGATCGAGCCCGTGGCGATCTCCAGGATGGTCTGCGGGACGTCCACCAGAGAGACCAGCTCCCGGCTTGTCTCTCCTGCGGGAAGGTTCGGTCCCCGGATGATCAGGGGAACCCGCGCCGAGGGCTCGTAGGGCAGGAACTTTCCGGCCGGTATCCGGTGCTCTCCGCGAAAGTACCCGTTATCCGAAGTGAAGACGACGTAGGTGTTATCGAGTTCTCCAGTGCGATCCAGTTCATCTATCAGTGAGCCGATTGCTTCATCGACCGACATCAGCTGCTCGAGTCGACGCTTCCGCTCATCGTTGATCCTGCGGAGACTCGATTTCGAGATCTTCTTCATTGCCTTCCTCAACCAGGCTGGCTTGTCCGAGATATCCCGCTCGTTACTCCCGGGGATCGGTTCTAGCTGTTGGCCGGCCTTCAGCCCCCAGTGCCGGGGCGCGGGTTCGAACGGGAAGTGCGGACCCCCTGGCCAGAAGGCGAGCATGAAGGGCGCGGTTTCCTCCTCCTGACTCTCCAGGAACTGCAGGGCCTTCGCTCCGACGACGTCTGTCATGTAGTCGCCAGGTGCGAATCCGTACTCGGTGTAGGTCATCGGGTCGCTCTGGCCGATGCTGCTCGCCAGATTGAAGTTGTAATAGAAGTCGAGGAAGTTCCCTTCTGAGGTCTTGGCGGACCAGAAGTCCCAACCGGGAGTCTTTGGCGGCGACTCCGGGTGGTCTCTGAGGTAGCCGTTCATGTACTTGCCCGCAAGCCCGGTTCGGTAACCGGCTTCCTGTAGCCGAACCGGCAGGGCCTCCTGCTCACCCGATTCCTGGAACTTCGCCCAGCCACCTCGAGGTGCAAAGTTTCCGCGCACATCATGATTGTGGGCGTAGAGGCCCGTGAGCAGGCTCGCGCGAGAGGGACAGCAGAGTGGATAGCTCACGTAGGCGCGTTCGAATGTCACGCCTTCGTCTGCGATCAGACTACGGACGTT
>JAUMFR010000081.1:0-2274 GCA_032119755.1 Solirubrobacterales bacterium
GATCTGCGACGAGGCTCACACCGCGCTGGGTGAGAAGACGAGCGCGTGCATCCGCGGCTGGCAGGGGCCCACGTACATCGGGATGACGGCTACCGGTGCGTTGATAGCGCGACACGTTGCCGACCTATTCCCCACCCAGACCTCCCGGTTCGATCTCGCGCAGGCAGCCCGCCGGGGTGTCATCTCTCCTCTCCGCTGTATCCGCATACCGCCCGGTCCGGGAGTCAGGACCATCGCCAAGGTGCCCCTCAGGAAGGGCGAGGTGGATCAGGACTTCGATCAGGAGGAGCTGGCGAAGCTGCTCGATCAGGAGCCGTTCAACCTCGCGATCGCAGATCTCTATGCCTCTCGTTTCCGGAAGATCCCCGGCGTCGTCTACACGGCCGGGGTGAAACACGCGAACAACGTCGCGAAGGCGTTCCGGGACGCAGGCATAAATGCCCAGGCCGTCTCGGGCGAGACACCCAAACTGGAATTGGCCGAGATCCTCGCGGGCTTCGAGCGCGGCGAGGTCGATGTGCTGTGCAACGCGATGCTCCTCGCCGAGGGCTGGAACTCACCTCGAGCCACCATCTGCATGCACCTGGCACCGACCGCTTCGCGGAGGATCTATCAGCAGCGGGTCGGCAGGGTCACCAGGCGGAACCCCGGCAAGGAGGCCGGGATCGTGATCGATTTCGTCCACCCGGCGACCACCCACGACGAATCGATCGTCACCCTTCACAGCCTGCTGGATCGTGACGTCTACCGTGGCGGCGCGATCGTGGTCGGCCCGGTCAGGCGAGGCCGCGGGCGCCAGGTGCGAGTCGAGAAGAGGATCGTGCCGGTATCGGGTGAGTCCCAACGCCGCCTCGAGGTCCTCGAGAGGGACCTCTGGAGGACTGCGGTCGAGAACCTCGATCACGCCGAACAGCATGTCTGGGCAGCACTCGCCGGTTCGAGGGTCAATACGAACGGTTGGCGGCGCGCCAAGGCGATGCTCCAGGGGGACGAGACGAAGGAACTGCGAAAGCGATTCCTCCTCACCTGCGTCCAGCGCAACCGGAACGCGCAACTCAGGCTCAAGGCTCTAGCCGAGATCGCCCTGCTCGAAGATCCTGAAGCGTTCGACGATGCCGTCGATACGGTCGGAGCTTGGTCGCGTGAGGACCGTCGTGCGGGCAGCAAGGCCCTGCTCGAGGCGCTCGCCGAGCGTCGTATAGGAAGGCGTGATCAGGCCCAGGCCTGGATCTGGCGACTCGCCTCCTACACCAGAGAACTCCACGAGGAGTACGCGGTCCAACGTTGGCCGGAGACGAAGCGCTTGCTGGGACTGCTGGTCAACTCATCCGGCCGCGCTCACGGCCGAAACGCCCGCCGTCTGGTCCAAGCCTCCCGCAATCAGGATCGCCGACTGGCGACCGCCCTCCTTGCTGCAGCCGTCGCACACACACCGGAGGGAGAGGAGGTCCTGCGAGGCGCCCGGATGAGAGCAGCCCGGAAGCCCTCGGCTACCGCCAGAGAGCTTCTCAGGAACTTCCCCAAGAGCGGATCCCGTCGGCGCAAGCGTCGCCGCCGCGGTGCACGCAAGCCGGCAGATGGAGCCACGGCCGAGGCGAAGGCCGCAAATGCGCCGAAGATAGAGAAGAAGCAGGAGAAGAAGACCGAAGACCCTCCCTCGGCTGACCCCGGCGAGGAGTAGGCCCGCTACCCACCTCTGAGGTTTGCCCCGAGAGAGACCTCTCCGGCACCGAGTGCGATCGTCTCGTCGTCAGTCTCGACCAGCAGATGTCCCCGATCGTCGATTCCCTGAGCGGTGCCCGAGCCTCCATCCCATGCGAGATCCCTCCCTGCGAGCAGATCCCGCCGTCTGAACTCTTCGAGGATCTTGGAGACCGAGGCAGCGAGCCAGAATTCGAGAGTACGGTTCAGCCGTTCCAGCGCCAGATCGTGATCGACGTCCCGACCGAGCCAGGTCACCCGTCCGTCGAGATCATCAGGGATCCGAACATCGGACAGGTCAAGATTGAGTCCGACCCCGATCACCGCCCAGCTGTCGGCCGGGTCGGCATCCGGCCTCCCCTCGATCAGGACGCCGGCGAGCTTGCACTCATCCACCCAGACGTCGTTCGGCCACTTGATCATGCATGGACGGTCTCCCAGTTCCTCCGCTGCATCGCACACAGCGAGTGGTACCAGCAACGGCAGCAGAGGTCGATCGCCAAGCGGTCTCAGCAGCGCCGAATAGAGGAGGGAAGACCCCGGACCCGCAAACCAACTACGCCCCCGACGCCC
>JAUMFR010000082.1:0-5932 GCA_032119755.1 Solirubrobacterales bacterium
GGTCGGCTCCGGCACGCTAGCAGCCAGCGGCTCCTCGGTCCTCGAGCAGGCGATTTGGTAGAACCTATACGCTGGCACGCAGCTGAGCGATCGCCGCTGCGCCCTCGCCCGGCTCCAGCGGACCGAAGTACTCACCGTCTATCGATGCCATCGGTGCTAGGTCACATGCCCCCAGACACTCGAATCCCCGCACGAACAGCTTGCCGTCCTCGGAGGTCTCGCCGGGCGCCGTCCCGGCCTGTTCGCACATCTCCTGGAGCATCTCGTCGGCTCCGCGCAGCCAGCAGGAGATGTTCGTGCAGACCAGTACCTGGTGTTCGCCCGTCGGCTCGGTGTGGAAGAGGTCGTAGAAGGTCGCCACCGACTGCAGGTGGCCGGGGGTGACCCCCAGAACCGCCGCAGCCTGGTGGATCCCCTCCGGAGAGCACCAGCCGTATTCGCGCTGAACCGCCCAGAGCGCCGGGATCGATGCCGACTTGACCTCCGGATACCTGGCCATCGCGCGCTCGATCTCGCGACGGAGCTTCTGGGGAACCTCGACCTCTCCGGGCTCCGGCACTGGCGCTGGCTCACGGCCGACGCTTCCCGCTTTGGCCCGGTCCAGATCGATCTCGGCGATCTCGGGGGTGAAGCCGTGGTCGTCGAGGACTCTCTCGAGATCCACCTCCTGAGGGAACATCCCTTCGCCCGCCTTGTCGCCGGCAGCGCTCATCGGTCGATCCCTCCGAGGATGGGGTCGAGCATCGCCAGGTTGACGATCAGGTCCGCCACCAGACCGCCGACACACATGTCCTTGAGCGACTGGAGGTTGATGAACGACGAGTCGCGGAAGTGGACCCTCGCCGGCTTTGCCGAGCCGTCGGCGACGATGAAGCAACCGGTCTCGCCGCGGGGGCCTTCGACCGGGTTGTAGAGCTCCCCCGGCGGAACACGGAAGCCCTCGGTGACCAGCTTGAAGTGGTGGATCAGCGATTCCATCGAGGTACCAAGCTCGTCGCGGGGAGGGAGCACGTACTTGCGATCGTCGGCTATGTGCGGGCCCTCGGGGAGTCCCTCGACGGCCTGCTCGATGATCTTGATCGACTCGCGGATCTCCGCGACACGCACCCGGTAGCGGTCGTAGTTGTCGCCGACGGTCCCTACCGGCACGCTGAACTCGAAATCACCGTAAGGCAGGTAGTCGGTGACCTTGCGCAGATCCCACGGCTCACCGGCGGCCCGCAGCAGAGGCCCGGTCACACCGAGCTCCAGGAGGCGCTCGCGCGAGACTATGCCGACATCGCGGGTCCTCTGCAGGAAGATCTCGTTTCGATCGAGCAGGGCCTCGTACTGATCTACCCGTTCCGGAGTCTCGCGGCAGAACTCCTTGACCTTCTCGGTGAATCCGACCGGGATGTCTTCTGCGACGCCGCCGACCTGGAAGTACCTGGTGTGCATCCGCTGGCCTGCCGACATCTCGAACAGATCGAGTATCCGGTCACGGACGTTGAAGCAGTACCAGAACATCGACATCGCCCCGAGGTCCAGAGCGGTGGTGCCGAGCCAGACCAGATGGGAGTGGATCCTGTTCAGTTCCATGTGGATGATTCGCAGGTACTCGGCCCTTTTCGGGATCTCCATCCCGATCATCCGCTCGATGCAGCCGCAGTAGGCCTGCATCTGGAAAAAGTACGAGAGGTAGTCCATGCGTTCGACGAACGGGATCGCCTTCCAGAAGCTCTTCTGCTCGCAGGACTTCTCGATTCCGGTGTGGACGTAGCCCATAACCGGCTTCAGGTCGAGCACGTACTCACCCTTGAGCGAGACGACCAGACGGAGGACGCCGTGGGTGGCCGGATGGTGGGGCCCCATGTTGATCGTCATCACCTGTTCGTCGGTCGAGGTCTCCGACTCGACCATCGGGGTGACGACCGCGCCGTCGGGATCCTCGATCAGCGGATTCAGCCCACGACCGGCGAACTGATCGGCGATCTTCGATTCCTCGAGTTTGGTTCGCGGATCGAGCATCACTCGTACCAGCCCGCTCTCTCTCGCTCGGTGTTGGTGAAGATCACCGGCTCGCCACCTACGGGGAAGTCCCGCCGCTGCGGCCACCCGACGTAGTCCTCAGGCATCGTGATCCGGCGCAGATCGGGGTGTCCGTCGAACACGATTCCGAAGAAGTCGTAGATCTCGCGCTCCTGGAACTCCGCGGTGGGGAAGATCCCGACACTGCTCCGGAGCGTCGGAAGCGGCCCGTCGCCCCAGCGGTCGTCGGTTCCCGCGGAGGGATCTCCCAGCAGCGCCTTGACGTGTATCCGCTCGACGCGGTCGCGGTTGAGGAGTTCGTAGTGCACGGCGAAGCGCGGCTCGGCCGGCAGGTAGTCGGCTCCGTGCACGCTCGAGCAGAACGTGTACTCCTGACCAGGCGTTTCCTCGAGCCAGCGGAGGACCTCGAGATTGTTCTCTGCCTCGATCACCAGGGTGGCCGAGCCATACTCGTGGCCGGTCTCGCTCACCGCGCCCTCATGGGCGGCGTTGATCTCCTTGGCGATCAGCTCTAGTCCTACCGCGTCCGGCATCGCTACTCACCCGCCTCCTGCTCGACCTTCTCCTCCCGGGCGACCACCCGGCGTGCTGCGGCGAGCGCCTCGGGAGTGGGGACGCTGGTCTCCATCCGCGCCCACTCCTCGGTTCCGGCCGCGTTGTATCGCTGACGCCAGCCGAGGTCGGGGTCTCCCACGATCTGCCTCTGCAGTTTGTTGAAGCCGTAGAGCACCGCCTCGGGTCGCGGTGGGCAACCCGGCACGTGGACGTCGACCGGCATGAACTTGTCGGCCCCCTGGACCACCGCGTAGTTGGAGAACATCCCTCCGGAGGAGGAGCAGGCTCCCATCGAGATCACCCACTTGGGCTCGAGCATCTGGTCGTAGATCCGTCGTACGACCGGGGCCATCTTGATCGAGACCCGGCCCGAGAGCACCAGCAGGTCGGCCTGGCGTGGCGATGCCCTGAACGCCTCCGAACCGAAGCGCGCGATGTCGTAGCGGGAGGCGACCATCGACATCATCTCGATGGCGCAGCAGGCGAGGCCGAAGGTGGCGGGGAATACGGCGTTCGCACGGGCCCAATTGAGCGCCGTGTCGAGGGTCGTGGTGATGATCCTCTCCTTGACGTGCTCCTCCAGCGCCTCACCTTCGAGGTCTCCGCGCAGCATGTCGCGGGCCCGGAGTTGCTCGGAGCGGAATTCAGCGGCCGATTTCCTCTCTACTTCCAATCGAGCGCTCCTCTGGCCCAGACGAAGGCGAGGCCGATCATCAGCAGGAAGACGAACAGCCCTACCTCCACCAGTACGAAGACGCTCTTCAGGGATTCGACCAGGACGCCCACCGGATAGAGGAAGACGACCTCGATGTCGAACAGGATGAACAGCATCGCGATCAGGTAGAAGCTGACCCCGAAGCGGAAGGTACTCGCGATGTTGGTGGGCAGACCGCACTCGTAAGGGTCACCCTTGGACGGGTTCGGGCGCTTCGGCCCGAGCACGGTGTTGAGCATGATGAAGGCGGTACCGACCACCAGCCCGAGCGCGCCGAAGACCAGGATGGGTAGATAACTCTGAAGCACTCGGGTCTCCTTTCAGGGAGCGTCGGTCGGGTCGTTTCTCCTCTCAGACTTATATCACCGTCAGGCGCGCTTGTATCAACATGTCACAAGTGACTTTCCGCATTAGAAAGCGGATATCCGACCATCTTCTGGGTATTTGGACCTCCGGACTTGGCCTAACCTCGGACTGCCGTGACCACCGTCCACCTGATCTTCGGAGTAGTCGTTCTCGTCACGACCCTCGCCGCAGGCGCCTGGGGTGGGGTCGCGTGGATGAGGAGTTCTCCTTCGGTCGGCTTCTGGTACGCGCTGAGGGTCGCGCAGGTCGCGGTGGTGGTCCAGGTGTCTCTCGGCGCCGTGCTGCTCCTCGGGGGCTACGCGGCTCCGAACCTCCACTACGTCTACGGCGGACTCTGCCTATTGGTGTCGCTGTTCGCGGAGCTGGTCAGGGCCGGAGCGGCTAGACAGGAATTGGGCGAGCTCGACTTCGCTTCGGTTCCGCCGGATCAGCAGCAGGCGATAGGGCTGGCGATCGTGCGACGCGAGATGGGCGTGATGGCGGTCGGATGTCTAGTCATCTTCGGCTTGGCCCTTCGCGCCGCGCTGCTATAGCCCGCATCCTGAGCCCGGCTTCGGTCAGCGCAGCCCGTGATAGTCGCCGCCGTGGTAGATCAGGGGATCCGCATCCCGTCCCTCGATCTCCTCTACTGCGCCAATCGCGATCAGATGGTCACCGCCCTCGACCAGATCGTGCAACGAGCAGCCGACCCAGAGAGGGACCTGCTTCAGCCGGGGCGAGCCGTGGCTCTCCTCCCAATCGAGGCCCTTCCAGCGGGTCTCGCGACTCTCTGGATCGGAGAAGCTGCGCGCGAGGCCCTCGTGCTCGGCGGCGAGGCCGTTCACGCCGAATCTCCCCGAGGCCTCGATCGCGTTCAAGGTTCGGGATCGTCGATCCAGGCAGGCGAGTATCAGCGGCGGGTCCAGGGAGAGCCCCGTCACGGCGTTGGCGGTAGCGCCGATCGGCTCCGTTCCGAGGAAGGTGGTGACGACCGCGATACCCGTTGGAAAGGTCGCGAGCGCCTTCCGAAGTTCCTCCCCGGTCGGGCCGGTTCCCGTCGCTTCGTCGGGCCGTTCGCTCATCAGCTGAAAGCTAGCCGTCCCTCCACCGGGAGGTATTCGCGCAGCGAGGAGACTCGCTGTCACGGGTTGCGAATATGATGGTGCCGTGCGTTCAGTTCTCGCATTGACATTCGTCTGTGTCGGCCTGCTCGGGCTGACCGGCTGCGGCTCCCAGGGAGTCCAGGTCGCCGAGGAGGACCCCCTCCGCAAGGGCGCCGTGCTCTTCGCCGAGCGCTGCGCGGGTTGTCACACCCTCGATGCGGCGGGAGCCGAGGGAACCTCGAATCGGTCCACCCGCGCCATGGGTCCCAATCTCAACCAGCGCAAGGAGACTTACTTCGCCACGATCTATGCGATTCGCAACGGTGGCTTCTCCGGAGCGATCATGCCCCAGAACATCGTGGTCGGAAGTGACGCCGAGGACGTGGCTCGTTTCGTCGCCAAGTACGCCGGCAAAGACGCAGGCAACTAGGTACCCGCTACCGGGAGGCCGAGAGCCACGCTCGACCTGAAAGCCATCCGCAAGGACCCGGACGCGGCCCGCACCGCACTAGAGCGTCGCGGCGCGGGCGAGGATCTCGATCGCCTGCTCGAGCTGGACGCACGCCGCCGGGAGTTGTTGCCGCAGGTCGAAGACGGTCGCGCCGAGCAGAACCGGGCCTCCGAGGAGATAGCCAAGGCCAAGGCAGCCGGAGACGATGCGGCTGAGTTGCTCGAACGGATGAAGGCGCTTTCGTCCGAGATCAAAGCGCTCGAGTCCGAGCTCTCGGAGGTCGAGGCCGACTGCGATTTGATCGCGGCCGGGTTGCCGAACCTGCCCGATCCCGATGCCCCGGAGGGTCACACCGATGCAGATGCGGTCGTCCTGCGCCAGGTGGGAGATCTCCCCGACCTCGGCTTCGAACCCCTCGATCACCTGACCCTCGCCGAGCGCCACGGATGGGTCGAGATGAAGGCGGCCGCCGAGGCATCGGGAGCGCGCTTTTCGTATCTGCTCGGAGACCTGGTGATGGTGGAGCTGGCCCTGATCCGCTGGGTGGTGGAGAAGGTCCGTGCCGAGGGGTTCGAGCCGGTGGTTCCTCCTGTTTTGGTCAGGGAGAAGGCGCTTTTCGGCACGGGCTTCTTCCCGGGCGAGAGGGAGATGATCTACGAGATTCCTGCCGACGAGCTGTTCCTGGTCGGCACCTCCGAGGTGTCGCTCGCCTCGCTCCACGCCGACCAGATCGTC
>JAUMFR010000083.1:0-26297 GCA_032119755.1 Solirubrobacterales bacterium
CTATGGCGATATCTGTCTCGGGCTCGAGTCCTGCGAGCCGGATCATGTTGTGCGCCAGATCCACGATCTTCACCGGCTCGCCCATATCGAGCACGAACACCTCACCGGTTCCAGCGCCCAGATCACCGGCGCGGATCACCAGCTGAACCGCCTCGGGAATGGTCATGAAGTAACGGGTCATCTCGAGGTCGGTGATCGTCACCGGTCCTCCGCGTTCGATCTGGCTGCGGAAGATCGGAACCACACTGCCCGACGAAGCGAGTACGTTCCCGAACCTGACCGCCATGAACCTGGTTTGCGGATGCTTCTTGCCGGCGGCCTCGATGATCCACTCCGCCAGCGCCTTCGATGCGCCCATCACGGTTCTGGGATCAACCGCCTTGTCGGTCGAGACGAGCAGGAACCGCTCGCATCCGGAAGCCGCTGCGGTCTGCGCGGTCACCATCGTCCCGAGGGAGTTATTGCGCACGGCCTCCAGCGGGTTCGCCTCCATCAAGGGCACGTGCTTGTAGGCGGCCGCGTGGAAGACCACATCCGGCGTGTGCTGCTGCATCACCTCCAACATCCGGTCGGGTTCGCGACAGTCGGCGAGCACCGCCTCGGTGCGGGCGAAGTGCCGCTCCTCGGTCATCTCACGGTCGATCTTGAACAGATTGTCTTCGGCGTGATCGAGCAATACGAGCTTCCTCGGTCCCACCCGCGCAACCTGTCTGGCCAACTCCGAGCCGATCGATCCTCCAGCGCCGGTGATCATCACGGTCTTGCCCTCGAGGTAAGCGCCCACTCGATCGAGTTCCATCACCACCGGATCGCGACCAAGGACGTCCTCGACCTGAACCTCACGCAGCTGCTTGGTCAGTTGCACCCCTCCTCGAAGCAGTTCGAACACCGTCGGAAGGGTCCGGACGGTCACATCGCGTTCTCGACACGCTGCCACCACCCGGCCCCGAAGCTCGCCCGGAGCAGAGGGGATGGCGATGGAAACCTCATCCGGCTCGATCTCGTCGAGGACCTGGCCAATCTCGTCGGTGGTGCCGAGCACCTTCACCCCATGGAGACGCATGCCGCGTTTTCGCGGATCGTCGTCCAGGAATGCGACAGCGTTCGCACCGAGATTGGGGTTCAACTGGAGCTCACGAACGACCATCTGACCCCCCGAGCCAGCTCCCACCACGAGCACCTCTCTGGAATCCGATCCGGCCTTGCGAGAGGGTCGTTCGATGAACATTCTCACCAGCAGGCGTGCCCCGCCGACCAGAGTGAGCGTGAGCAGGAAGTCGAAGACGATCACCGAGCGGGGGAGCGGGTAGGGGAACGGCTCGATCAGGAGGAATCCGAGCACCAGGATGACGGTGGAGATCGCGACCGCCCGCAACACCACGGCGTAATCGGTCAGGCGGAAGTAACGCCACCACTTCTCGTAAAGCCCCGAGATCGCGAAGACGCATAGCTTCCCGACCACCACGAAGCCGATCGAGAGCGTGAGCATCTCCACGTACCGCTCCGGTATCCCACCTTGGGTGTCGAGGAACCTCAGGCGGAACGCAAGGTAGAAGGAGGCCGCAACGAGAATCGCGTCGGCGACGACTTGGGAGATCCGATGCCTGTAGACAGGGTCAAACCGTTCCATGCAGGAAAACGAGTCTAGTCCCCCGAGACACCGCTGCGAGGAAGTTCCCGTGCGCCCGCTCCGTGGCTTGCGTCCCTAGGATGTGAACCGCCGGAGAGTCGACGAAGCGTTCACGACGCGCCGGTAACCAGCCAATGACCGACGTGATCCTCGATCCACTCATCAACTTCTGTGTCGATGTCATCGGCGAGATCGGCTACGCCGGGATCTTCGTGCTGATGCTCCTCGAGAGCGCCTGCATACCGATCCCCAGCGAGGCGACCATGCTGTTCGCCGGCTTCAAGGTGAGCGACGGCGATCTGACTCTGATCGGCATCACCGCTGCAGGCGTGATCGGGAACCTGATCGGATCGTGGGTTGCCTATGCGGTTGGCTATTTCGGCAGGCTCGAGCTCCTCGAGCGTCACAAAGTCTTCCATGTGAACCAGAAACACCTCGCCACTGCCGACCGCTGGTTCGAGCGCCACGGGGAGGCAGCTGTCTTCTTCACCCGGCTGCTGCCGATAGTCAGGACCTTCATCTCTCTGCCTGCAGGGGTGGCACGAATGCCGTTCGGGCGCTTCACCCTGTTCACGGTGCTCGGGTGTATCCCGTGGGTACTCGCGCTGGGCTACCTCGGCACCCTCGCTGGAGAGAACTGGCGGGAATGGAAGGACTACCTGCACTACTTCGACTACGTGGTAGCGGCGGCGATCATCGGCGGGGTTGCTTGGCTGATAGTTCGCTGGAGACGCAATCGAATAGACGGGGACCCCGGCGACCAAACGGCAACGGCCAAGGCAGGAACCGGATCCTGAGCGAGCCAGATCAGCAGGCCAGTGAGGAGGGCGAGATCCCGATCCGCCAGGCAGTTGCCATGGGTCTTATCCAGGGGCCGACGGAGCTGCTGCCAGTCTCAAGTTCGGCACACCTGAGCCTAGGCCCGTGGATGGCTGGCTGGGACTGGGACCGGATAGATCCCGAGATCCGGAAGAGCTTCGAGGTGGCCGTCCACGCTGGCACCGCATTGGCGCTGCTGATCGGACAACGGCGCCTGATCGAATCGGAGTTGCGGGCATTCGACCTCAGGCGTGCATCCGTCCTCCTCCTCTCGTTCGTCCCGCCCGCGCTGATCGGGTATTTCTTCGAGCGCCAAATCGAACAGCGCCTTGGAGGACCCGAGGCGACCGCTGCGGGGCTCCTGGCGGGATCCGCGGCGATGGTTGCCGCAGACCGAAACCCTCAGGAGAGAGGTAGGGGTGACGCAACCGCCGTGGACGGACTGTGCCTCGGCATCGGTCAGGCGGCAGCCCTCGCACCGGGTGTCTCACGAAATGGTGCGACCCTGACCGCGGCGCGGCTACGCGGGTTCAGCCGCGAACAGTCGAACATCCTCTCGAGGACCGTCGCCCTCCCGGTGATCGTGGGGGCCGCTCTGTTGAAAGGAGACCGGTTGCGCAAGCGGGGGATCTCCCGGGCCAACCGTCGTGCGCTTGCCGCAGGAACCGCGGCTTCGTTCGGCTCGACCCTCACATCTCAGGCGCTGATCGGCCTGGTCGAGCGTGACCGTGCTCTCTGGCCCTATGCGCTCTACCGGAGTGGACTGGCAGCGGTGACCCTGTTCAAGCTGCGGTCCGAGCAGCGGAATCGCACCGCTGTAGAGGTGCCTGGAGCGAACAACGGGTCCTCACACAGGAACGGCGCCGCGACGAACGGCAGTATCGGGACCGTGTCGGGAACCACCAAACCGGGAACGGACAGTTGAGTCCCGAGGACGCGTACGGTCGCGCCGGGGTGAGCCAGGGCACCGCCGACGAGGCGGTGAGTCGCCTCGTCGGCGCTCTGGGTGCGGCACGGCGTCAGACCCTGCTGCCGAGCGGTCACTACGCGAACGTAGTTGCAGTCGGTGACGATCTCGGAATCGCGATCACCACCGACGGAGTGGGCACCAAACTACTGATAGCCGAGGAGCTCGGGCGCTGGGACACCGTCGGAATCGACTGCATCGCGATGAACGTCAACGACGTGATCTGCGTCGGAGCGGAGCCGATCGCTCTGGTCGATTATCTGGCGGTCGACCAGGCGGATCCCGAGGTCGCCGAGCAGATAGGGAAGGGACTCGCTGCAGGAGCCGAGATGGCCGATATCGATATCGTCG
Organism: Solirubrobacterales bacterium; assembly: GCA_032119755.1. Classification (GTDB taxonomy): domain Bacteria; phylum Actinomycetota; class Thermoleophilia; order Solirubrobacterales; family 70-9; genus CAIUSP01. The sequence continues at coordinate 3,768 of JAUMFR010000083.1, forward strand.
GAGGCGAGCTTGCACAGCTCGGGGAGATCGTGAACGGACTCGATCTGGCGGGAGCCTGCTTCGGGGTGGTCGCTCCGGGCGACTTGATAACCGGCAGTGGTATCCGCCCAGGAGACGTGATCCTCGGTATCCCTTCGAGCGGGCTGCACTCGAATGGCTACACGCTGGCACGCAGCGCTCTCGAGGATCTCGGATGGGACGACCAGACGCTGGGGCGTCCGCTCGGAGAGGCGCTCCTCGAGCCGACGACGATCTACGTCAAGTCGGTGATGGCGCTGATCCGATCGGCAGTGGAGGTCAGGGGGCTCGCCCACATAACCTCCGGTGGGCTGGGGAACCTGCTCAGGTTGGATGCAGACGTGACCTACGAGATCTCCGAACCGTTGGAGCCTGGCGAGATCTTCAAGCTGATTGCAGAGAGGGCCTCGGTGGAAGATGAGGAGATGCACCAGGTCTTCAACATGGGATGCGGCTTCTGTGTGGTGGTCCCCGAGGGAGACGAGCCGGAGGCGGTCTCGATCCTCGGAGAGTTCCATCCGGGTACCCGGCGGATCGGTTCGATCACCACAGGCGAGCGCAGCGTAGTCCGCACGAGTTGACCACGCGCCGCGGGGGACGGGAGTCAACCAGACGCGTGGGCCCCGGCGGATAACCTCCGTCCCGGCAGGAAGATCCACCTACGAAACACCGGAGCATGCTCGAGCCAGAGTCCAAACAGATCATCGGCGCGGTCCTGGTAGACCGCTATCGCATCCAGTCGAAACTGGGCAGCGGGGGTATGAGCACCGTCTACCTCGCGGTGGACCTGACTCTGGATCGGCCAGTGGCGGTCAAACTACTCCACCGCGAGATCTCAGGTACCGATCATCAGCTCGTGAGATTTCGCAAGGAAGCCAAGTCGGCCGCTCGGCTGAGCAATCCCAATCTCGTGCCCGTGATCGATGCAGGGGAGCAGAGCGGCAGACCGTTCATCGTCTTCGAATACGTAGAGGGACAGACACTGAAGGAAATGATCCTCGCCAGAGGGCCACTGCCGGTGGATCAGGCAGTGGCCTACTCGATCGAGATCGCCCGGGGTCTGCAGGCCGCCCACGAGAACCTCTTGGTGCACAGGGACGTGAAGCCGCAGAACGTGCTGATCGACAGAGAAGGCCGGGCGCGAGTGACGGACTTCGGGATCGCGAGATCCCTCGAGGACGACGGAGTGACCGATACGGGAGAAGTCGTCGGCACCACCGATTACGTATCACCCGAGCAAGCGAGCGGTGAGCTGGCCGACGAACGATCGGACATCTACGCCCTGGGCATCGTCCTCTACGAACTGCTCACCGGCGAGGTCCCGTTCCAGGCAGAGAGTCAGATTGCGGTTGCGATGAAACACGTCAGCGAGAGGATCCCCGACGTCGCCTTGGAACGACCCGGGGTTCCTGCCACGGTCGCAGCAGTGGTCGACCGGGCGACCGAGAAGGATCCAGACAGGCGCTACGAGTCGATCGCCGAGATGATCGCTGATCTGGAGATCTCTCTCGACGAGAGCACCGCACGCGCGCCAGCTCTGCGACGCTCGGATCAGGCCACGACCGTACTCAAGACCGTTCCGCCCGCGCGACGGCCGTTGACCTCATCGGGGAGTGGATCCAGGTCCGGGTGGAAGGTGGCAGTAGGCCTGCTCGGAGTTCTGATCATCATCGGAGCGCTCGTGTGGGGCGGAGGGCAACTCGGAGGCTGGGACGGCTCGAGCCTGCCAGTGGCCGCAATAGGTGATTTCGACCCTGAGGGAGATGGGGTCGAACACAGCACCGAGGTAGGGAGAATCATCGATGGTGATCCATCGGGCAGCGCGTGGAGCAGCGAGACCTATTCCGTGGAGTCCTTCGGCAACAAGAGCGGGATGGGGTTCTGGGTCGAGACGGAGGGTCCGCAATCGGTCGAGCAGGTGAATCTGAGACTCTCGGAGCCGGGCGCGTCGGTAACCGTCTATTCGGCGTCGGAGGCGGGAGGCCCCCCCGACTCGCTGGGCGGCTGGACAGCGGTCGGCGAAGCCGACGATCTGGGGACGAAGGGTACGATCACGCTCGACAGCACCGAACCGAGCTCTTACTACCTGATCTGGTTCACGCGCCTTCCCGTGTCGGACGAGGGTGACGGGTACCGGGTCGAGGTGAGCGACCTCAACCTGATCGGTTAGGGGCGGCGCTCGTCCCGGGCCTGTTTTTCCTCGACGGCCAACTCCAGCAACCGATTACAGAGATCGGAGTAGGAAAGCCCAGCCTGTTCGAGCAGAGTTGCGTAGACGCTGGTCGGGGTGAACCCGGGGATGGTGTTGACCTCGTTCAGCAAGACCAGGTCGCCCTCGACGAAGAAGTCGCAACGGGCCATACCTCTGCAGTCGGCGATACGGAAGATCTCAGCGGCGAGCTGCTCCACCTTCGACATCACGGGATCCGGTAGATCTGCCGGGACGACCAGATCCATGCCGCCCTCCTGGTACTTGGCCTCGTAGTCGTACCAATCGGCGTTCACCCGCAGTTCGCCGGGACGTGAGGTGATCAACTCCCTGTTGCCGAGAACCGAGCATTCGACCTCCTTGCCAACTGAGTTCGCCTCGATGATCACGCGAGAATCCATCGAAGCGGCAAGTTCCACAGCGGCCGGCAGATCGTCGACCGCCTCGACCCTCGAGATCCCCAGACTCGAACCACCATGAGCCGGCTTGACCCACAGCGGGAGTTCGAATGCCTCGACGCCCTCCGGCCTCGGGTCATCGACCGTCGCCTCCCGGAAGGGAACCTGTGGGATGCCCGCTGCCGCCGCAACCGACTTGAGCGCCAGCTTGTCCATACAGATGGCCGAAGCCTCGACACCGGATCCCACGTAGGCGATGTCGAGGACTTCGAATACAGCCTGGACACTCCCATCCTCGCCCCCGGGACCATGCAGCACAGGGAATGCCACGTCGCAATCGAGCAATCCTTCGGTGGGGCGGAACTCGACCACTTGGCCATCGCTCATCCATCCGCCCCCGCGCGTGATCAAGACGTCGACCACCTCGTGTCCTGCAGCACTCAACGCCTCGCTCACGGATCTGCCCGAGCTCAGAGAGACGTCGTGCTCAGGCGAGATCCCACCACTCAGTACGGCGACCCTCACGAGCCTCCGCCCACGGTCAGAGTCACCGTGTCACCGCGCTGGACGCGGGAATCGGCCGACGGATACTGGTCGACCACCAGCCCGAAATCCTTCGGAGGTGAGGTCGAATCGATCCTCACGACCACGATCAGACCCAGCTTCTTCAGCCGCTTGACTGCGGTCGACCGGTCCTCGCCGATTACATCGGGCAGGACCACAGCTCCGGAGGAGACGAAGATCGTCACCTGACTCCCCTTCTTCACCTTCGTACCAGCCGAAGGCGCCTGATCCACCACCTCCCCAGCCGGCGCGGAGGCATCCTGTTGCACCACGTTCGCCGTCAACCCTGCGGACTCCAGCTCGGCAAGGGCGGCATCGAGCTGGGAACCCACGAGATCAGGGATCGTGGACTTGGCGGTGCCCGAGGAAACCACGAGCTTGACCGTCGACCCGACCGAGATCTCCGTTCCGGCGGCAGGATCGGTCCTGGTGACCAGTCCCTTCGGAACGGCGTCTGAAGGCTTGTTGATCAAGCTGACCACCAGGCCTTGGTCCTCGAGGCGCCTACGCGCCTCCTTGGGGCTGAGGCCCGAGACATCGGGGATCTCGACCAGAGCCGGGCCGGTGCTGACACTCAGGGTCACGGTGCTTCCCTCATCCACCACCGAGTCGGGCAAGGGGTCCTGTTCGAGCACCGTGTTCCTGGTCGCCAGATTCGGGACTGGGTCGATTTCGGCGTCGAGGCCTTCTTCTTCCAGGCGAACCACGGCGACCTCGGAGGTGAGGCCGGTGACGTTCGGTACCGTGACGGATCCCGGCCGGGTGAGGAGGAATGCAACCAATCCCGCGACCGCCGCGACGAGCACACCAGCGATGATCAGATTCCTCCGGCGCTTTCGGGCCGCCGCCTCCTCTTCGCTCTCGGTGGCCTCTCCGGCGTCACGGATCTGTGTGTCGCCTGTCTCGGCTGCTGCCAACGCGGCGGCATCCTGTCGCCGCGGCTTGTCGGGGTTCTTCATCGCTGCGTCAAGAGCGATCTTGAAGGCGTCTGCATCCTTGAATCGTTCTCCAGGATCCTTCGAAAGCGCTCGCATCACCACCGCGTCGAGCGCAGGAGGAACCTTGGGGTTGATCGCGCTCGGCCGCTTGGGCGTTTCCGTCACCTGCTTCAAGGCAACAGAGACAGCCGAATCACCCTTGAACGGGACGCTGCCGGTCAGGGCCTCGTACAGGATCACCCCGATCGAGTAGATGTCCGAACGAGGAGTCGTCTCCCGACCTTCGGCCTGCTCCGGGGAGAGGTACTCGGCTGTACCCATCACGGTTCCGGCCTGGGTGATGTCGGAAGCCTCACCACCAGCGATGCCGAAATCGGCGACCTTCGCTCGCCCCTCCTCGTCGATCAGCACGTTCTGCGGCTTGAGATCCCTGTGGACGATGCCTTTCCGATGGGCAAATTTCGCGGCGGCGAGTATCTGCTCGACGAAGGCAACGGCGTCGGGGACGCTCATCCCCCCTTTCACCAGATCCTTCAGCGAAGGACCATCCACGTACTCCATGGCGATGAAGTAGCTATCGCGGAACCCTCCGCGGTCGAACACCCCGACCACATTGGGGTGCTGCAGTCCCGCGGCCGACCGGGCCTCCCGCTGGAATCGCTCCACGAACTCCGAGTCCTGAGCGAACCTTTCGTGGAGGATCTTGATCGCCACCTCCCGATCGAGTTCGGTGTCGTTGGCCAGCCAGACATCGGCCATACCACCTGTGCCGACCTTCCTGATCAGCTTGTAACGCTCATCGACGACGGTACCCTTCCTCGCGCTAGCCATCGAGAGCCTCCTGCATCACCTGGGCAGCGATCGGAGCGGCGACGTCGCCGCCGTAACCGCTCGTGCACTCGACCGTAACTGCGACTGCGATCTCGGGTCGATCCGCAGGGGCGAACCCGATGAACCAGGCTTGATTCGGTGCGTCACATCCCGGTCTTCCTGAGACCTCAGCGGTTCCCGTCTTGCCTGCGACATCGATCCCGTAGAGCGCTGCGGCGGTTCCCGTCCCCTCCGAGACCACGTCCTCCATGATCTCGGTCAATTGCCTAGCGGTACGCCGATCCATCACCTTGGCGCAGGTTTCCGGGTCGAGTTCGTCGACTCTCTGGTCTACATCGATCACCTTGGACCACAGTCTGGGGCACATCCGCTCACCGCGATTCGCGACCGTGGCCGCTACCTCCGCCATCTGCAGCGGAGTCACCAGCAGGCGCTCCTGGCCGATCGCCACTCGGCCGACATCGATCGCATCGGCAGCGGTCAGGAGCGAACTTCCGTCGTAGACGCCGGAGGTGGCCAGCTGAAAGCTCGGGTAGTCGATTTCGGGCTTTTGATTGAAGCCGTAGCGATCCATGTAGTCGAGAAGGGTCCCCGCGCCGACTCTCTCCCCGACCCGTGCCAGGGCGGTATTGACCGAATAGGTCAGCGCGGTCGCGAAGTCGATCTGACCGAAGGATTCCCCCTGAGCGTTCGAGAGTGGAACGCCATCGATCGTCTGCGGGCTGCTGCCGTCCAGGGTCGAGTCCGGATCGAGCTCTCCGGTGTCGAGCGCAGCTGTGGCGGTAACCACCTTCATCGTGGAACCGGGCGGATAGCCGGACTGGGTCGCCCGGTTGAAAAGCGGCGCATCCGGATCCGTATTGAGCTGAGAGAAGTCATCGGGAATCAGATTCGGGTCGTATTCAGGAGTGCTCACCATCGCTCGAATCTCCCCGGTCTTCGGAACCATCGCGACCACGGCACCCGCCTGACCCGCCAGACCATCGAGAGCAGTCTGCTGCACACCTGCGTCGAGGGAAGAGACGACGGTCGAGCCCTCCTGCTTGTGACCGGAGAGTTCATCGAGGATCGAGAGGAACTCCGACTTGTTACCGATCAGCTCGTCGTTGTGGGCGAGCTCGGTTCCGACCCGACCGCGTTCGGTGTAGCTGTAGCCGATCGGGTTACCGAATAGACCTCCGTAGGGATACTCCCGAATCCAGATTCGGTTCTTTCCACTACCCGAAGGCAGGGATCTGGCGATTACCTGACCGTCGATCGAGCGGATGTCACCCCGGTGGATTCGCTGCTCGAGCAGGAGTGCGCGACGGTTCTCGGAATTGGCCTTCAGTCCCGGAGCGTCGAACACCGACCAGTAAGAGGTGAACCCGAGCAGTAGGACGAACAGCGCGAGGATGAAAGCGAAGAGCTTCACGATCTGCCCGTTCATACGAGACCACCCCCCTGCTGCATACGCGCATGCCGTCGGGCGTCGTCGGAGATCATCAGGAGCAGTGCAAACAGAATCATGTTGGCGATGATCGACGACCCGCCGTAACTGATCAAAGGAAGGGTTACCCCGGTCAAGGGAATCACCCTGGTGACTCCACCGATGATCACGAAGGCCTGAAGAGCGAAAACCGCGGTCAAGCCGGTGGCGAGGAGTTTCGAGAACCCGTCATTCGCCAACAGGGCGGTCTTGAAACCGCGGGCGGCGATCATCAGGTAGATGAGGATCACCGCTGCTCCGCCGAACAGACCGAGCTCGTTGACGATCACCGAGTAGACGAAGTCAGTGTGTGGCGCCGGCAGAATCGCGCCACAGGAGGGGAACTGGTCGGCGCAGTCCGCCGAGACCTGCGGCAATTCGAGTAACGACGAACCGAGGCCCTGGCCGAAAAGCCCTCCATCTGCCTGAGCGAAGAGGGACTGAGAGATCTGGTAGCCAGCGCCGCTTGCATCGGCGAAGGGATTCAGCCAGATGTCGAACCTCTCTCCAACGTGTCCGACCGTGCTGGCGAAGAACCAGGCGCCCAGGAGGAACAGGCCGAGGCCGATGATCACGAACGAGATCCGTGCTGTAGCCACGTAGATCAAGGCGAGGAAGACGCCGAAAAACATCAGCGAACTCCCGAGGTCGCGGATGAAGATGAGCATCAGCATGGCGATACCCCAGACCACCAGCAGGGGGCCGAGGTGTTTGAGAGGAGGCAGGGTCACGCCGATGATCCGCCTAGCGCCCACCACGAGTACCTCACGTTTCTCCCTCAAGTAGCTCGCAAGGAAGATGACGATGCAGAGTTTCGCGATCTCGGTCGGCTGGAATGTGATCGGACCGAGCTGGATCGAGAGGTATGCGTCATTGGTGATCGCGCCGATGCCCGGGACCCTGGGCAAGAGGAGGAGGGCTATCCCGGCAGAAGCGATCACATACCTGTATCGCTCGAGCACGTGGTAGTCGCGGAGGAAGATGATGGTTGCCGAAAACGCGATCAATCCCAGGACGAACCAGTTGGCCTGATCCCGGGCGAGATCGGCGTTCATCCGGTAGATCATCACCAGTCCGAAAGCGGCCAGCAGTGCCACCAGGGGAAAGAGGAAAGGATCCGCATCCGGGAGGCGCCAACGGATGATCAAGTGCGCGGCGACGCAGAGGGCGAGGAAGTAAGCGCCGTAGAAGAGGGTCGTTCCACCAAGCTGTGCGGACTCGACGATGAAGACAGCTGTGAACCCGGCAGTCACGAGTATCGCCACGGGCAGCAGTCCGAACAACTCTCGGCTGCGCGCGCTCACTTGGACTGCCCGTCCCGGGTCTCCTTACCCGACCCCTCCTTCGCATCCTTGCTGCTCTTTGCTCGATCAGCGGGTGGAGGTGTGGTGCCCTCGTTGGCGTCGATGTCGTTGATCAGATCGGTCGCGTCCTCCTTCGAGCGGAGCCGATGGTCGACGATCACCAGACGACGTGCAGGTGCCAATGAGCTTGCCTGGACCCCGATCGAATACTGCTCCGAGTAGAGGTCCAGCCCGAGTGGCAGCTCGTAGGGAACGCCCCGGAATAGCGCGACCCGGCCCTGGTCATCGGTGCCTACGAAATAGACCTGCCTGCCGAGCAGGAAGCCGAGCAGGATGAGGAGTCCGAGACAAAGAGCTATCACCGCTGCGCGCACCGCGTAGCGACGCGATCTGGGGGCAGGCATCGGCGAATCTCCCTTAATCCGATCGGCTGCTTCCCGGACCTTGTCAGCGGTCAATCCAGCCTGTCCGGCAGTCCGGGCGATCAGGGTCACGCCCTCCTCGGCGTCTTCGCCTGCATCCTCGAGCCGGAATGCAACTGCTGTGATGTTGTCCTTCCCGCCAGCCTTGTTGGCTGCATCGACCAATCGAGACACTGCCGAACGCAGCGTCTTCGATTCGATCAGGATCTCCGAGATCTTCGACTCCGCCAACATGGTGGTCAGACCGTCACTGCAGAGGAGGAAGACGTCTCCGTCGTGAGCCTGCTCGGTGAACGTATCGACCTTCACGCTCGGTTCAGGTCCCAGCGCCCGTGTGATCACAGAACGCTGGGGATGCTCGGCTGCCTCCTCTTCGCTGATCCGGCCCTGGCGTCGGAGCTCCTCGACCAATGAATGGTCGCTCGTGAGCCGCCGTAGCGTCCCGTCGCGCAGCAGATAGGCACGGCTATCCCCGACGTGGCCGAAGGAGACCTGGGTCTCACCGACCAATGCGGCGGTGAGAGTGGTACCCATGCCGGCCTTCGTCGCATCTTCGCCGGCGAGCAGGTGGATCTCGTCGTTGGCCTGGCCGAACAGCTTCTCCAGATCCTTCTCGGGTGGATCGCCGGTCGGAAACCCGGCCTCGAACGAGCTGGCAGCGACCCGGGAGGCAACCTCACCGGCTTGGGCTCCACCCATTCCGTCGGCGACCGCGAACACCGGAGCACGTGCGAAGTAGGAATCCTCGTTCGCCCGTCTCTGCCTACCGGTATCCGTCTTGTAGGCGCTCTCGCCGACCCGAAGCATCTCAGCCGAGCTCGATCCTGAACTTTGTATCGCCGATCTCGATCACATCGCCGTCGAGGACCTCCGATTCGCCCTGCAGCTCGTCTCCGTTGAGCAAGGTCCCGTTGGTCGAATCGAGATCCTGCACGATCCATGACCCGGCTCGGCTGTAGAGACGCGCGTGGAGACCCGATGAAAACTTGTCGGAGATCCTAATTTCGGCCTCGTCGGACCGACCGATCGAGAGACCTCCGAAGAGGTCGTAACGCTCTCCCCTCTTGAGCCCTTTGGCCTTGACCACGACCAACCAAGCATCGGGCGAGGAGGAGTTCGAGCCGACTACCTCGTGGTAGCCAGTGTCCAGACCGGGGCTGGCAGTGCCACGCAGCTCCCTCAGGGCGGTGCGAGTGACCCAGAACAGGAACAGATAGAGCACCGCCAGGAAGCCGAACTTGAGGACCACCGCTATCGGTTCGATGTCACTCACTGTGTGGTCTCCCCGTAGTCTCGGATCGTCTGCCTCACTGCTCGATGTCGAAGGTGAAGACCAGCGTGCCGAGCATGACCTCGTCGCCGGGGGTAAGGCGTGCCGAGGGGACCCTGCGGCCATTGAGTTTGATCCCGTTGGTGGAACCGAGATCGGCGATCGACCAGTCTCCATCGTCATCGCGAGTGAGTTCGGCGTGCTGGCGGGAGATGTTCGGGTCATCGATGACGCAGTCAGCCTCCTTGGATCGGCCGATCACCGCCGAGGGGCCGGCGAGCACGAAACGGCGGTCGTCGAGGGTCACGACGGCCTTCGTACCTGTGAGTTCGTCACGAGTGGTGCGCTTCTTGGCCTTCTCGACCTCGGAAGCCGAGTAAATCATCGTGTGTCCGGTTTCGCCTTGTGTGGGCTTGGATCCCTCCCGCCGTGGAGGGCGCACCAGACGCGTCTGGATGCCGAACTCACCGAGTCTCAGTCGGTCGTCGACGTCGAGATCCACCACCGGGCGGGTGAGCAGGTCATAGTCGTGTCGCCGTGCGTGTTCGAGGAGGTGGGCGGCGAGTTCCTGGGATAGCGAGGACTCGTAGCCCTTCAGCCGATCGTGGTCTTCGGTCGAAAGCCACACTGTGAACTCGTTGGGGACATAGACCGTCGAGACCGAAGCCGTGCGGTGTGCGTCCATCTCCTTGGAGAGCTTCCGGGCGATCTCCACTGGTTGGACGCTCGAGGAGAATGCACGAGAAAAGACACCCTCGACCAGGCCCTCGATGCGTGCCTCGAGATTCCGCAGAACGCTCATGATTGGATCTCTCCTGCTTCCTTTCGGTTGGGATGAGGCAAGACAGGTGTCCGTTTCAATCCTAGGCGGTGCCCTCGGCGGCAGGTGAAGTACCCGCAAGTCCGCTGTGCCTGTTCACGCCTGAATCCTGTCCTGCTCGGCGGGTCAGGTAGAAGGCGGCTGCGACACCTCCGGCAATAGTGACGGACAGGTCGAACGGGGAGGCGGCGCCCTGACCGAGGAGCCGCTCGGCCGTAATCAAAGCGGCGATCCAGACGATGAAACCGAGCAGATCGAGAACGAGGAACCGGCCACGGACGATCAGGGGCAGCGATACGGCCGCGACCGCCCAGACTGCGGCGCCAAGCAGGCAAATCGGGGCGAGGGCGGGAATCAGGACCTCCGAGAGTCCTGAGGTCAAGGAGTCCTCCCATCCTGCCGACGCGGGTGGGGTGCCGGAGAGCAGGAGGTCACGTCGGGCAACAGCCTCGATGGCGACCAGCCATAGGTAACCGACAGCAGCGACCATGGCGCGTTCCACCGCTCTCCTCGGCAAAGCTGCCAGCGCGGGGAAGGCGCCGGCGATCCCGATCGCGCCCAGGGTGGGAGCGAGGACAGGGAGCGACAGCCCGGGACCGGGCTCATAGGGTGCAAAGACGATCGGCAGGCTGAAGATCACCAGACAAAGCGCAGCCCCAGGTGCTCCTTGCGAGAGCAGGAGCCAGAATGCCGAGCCGCACACCGCTACCGCAAAGGCGGCTCTCGGACGTGCCAGGGCGAGCAGGAAAGAGAGCGCGGCGAGCGCCAGCATCGCCGGGAGATGACCGCCGAGGATGATGGGGAGGCCGAGTGGGAGGAGCGCGACCAGGGCAGCACCGAGGAGCCGGGCCGAGGCGAAGCCATCCAGTCCGGTCATGCTGAACGCTTTGACGGTCCTCTCGGCTCGGGAGCCGTCGAGTTCACGAGGTGCCGGGAGAGGGGCCCCTGACAGCGACGCCGCGACACTCTCCAGGAGGCGTTCGAGGTCGGATGCCAGTGGTCGTTCCTCCGGATCGGGATCGAGGGCCGAATCGATCCCGTCGATCAAGCCCGACGGAAGATCCGGTCGGACCTCTCCGAGTGAGAGGATCGGCTCGCCTATCGCCCGCGCGGTGGCAGCAGGTCCATCGCCTGTAAGCGGGTGCTCGCCAGCCCAGAGCTCGTACAAAGTGAGCGCCAACGAGTAGACATCGGCTGCAGGTCCGGGTCGGAGACCGTCCGCCTGCTCAGGCGCCATGTAGGCCAGAGTGCCGAGCACTGCACCAGAGGCAGTGAGGGTCTCCTGCCCGGCGATTCGTGCGATCCCGAAATCGACGAGCTTCGTCTCACCCCGCTCCGAGACGAGAATGTTCTCGGGCTTGATGTCTCGGTGCACCACCCCGGCCCGATGGGCGTGGACCAGACCTGCTGCCGAGGCGGCGCCGATCTCTGCGACCGCGCGGTCGGAGAGTTCTCCTCCACGGGCAAGAGTCCTGACGGTGTCACCTTCGATCAACTCGCCGACGAGGTATGCATACTCGCCATCGCTTGCGAGCTCGTAGAGCATCGCGATGTTGCGATGGGCGAGACGCGCGGCAGCCTGGGCCTCACGGGCAACCCGATCGGCCTCACCGGGACTCTCGACTACCTTGACCGCCACGGAGCGGCGCAGGCGTTCATCCCAGGCACGGTAGACCGTGCCGAATCCACCGCCGCCGAGGCGCTCCTCAATGAGGAAGCGTTCGAGTATCAGGTCGCCCACCATTCCGTCTTTCCTCTTCCACGCCTGCAGGCGTGTTCCTGCGCGAAGCTCGGGACTCTCAGGCTTGTCGGGCACAGACGGCATACTGTGGTCTCTTGGACTCGATGCCAGAGCGAAAACCGTCTCCGCCTGAGCGCGCCCCTCGCACGCCCGACTCGCGCAGACCTCACCGGAAACGGTCAGGATCACGGCCGCCCACAGACGCCTACCGGAATCGCCGGTTGATGGCAGTAGGCGTGCTCGTGGCCATACTCCTGCTCGGCATATTCGCGCTCAGGGGCTGTCTGCAAGCGCGGAGTGACCGTGGGATCTCGACCTATGTCACTGCGGTCTCCACGATCATGAACGAATCGGGTTCGCGCGGGAAGCAGTTCTTCGACCAATTGGAGAGTCCCGGTGAGACCTCTGATCTCCAATACCAGCAACAGGTCCAGTTGCTGCGCGGAGCATCAGAGTCGTTGCTGACCCGGGCGGAAGAACTGAGTCCTCCCGGGCAGTTGATCGAGGCGAATCAGGCGACCCTCGTCTCGTTGAGGCTGCGACGGGACGCGCTGACCAAAATCGCCGATCAGATCACCGCTGCACTCGGAGATGCCGAGCGTGCAGAGGCGATCTCGGTGATCACCGATCAGATGAGCGCACTCTACGCCAGCGATGTCGACTACCTCCAGGGAGCGGTACCGGAGACCAGACGAGTGCTGGAAGAGGAGGGCATCGAGGGTGTCCAGGTGTCGGAAGCTCGGTTCATGCCGCCTCCGCCAACCGGACTCGAGTGGCTGAGCGAGGCGAAGGTAATCTCGGCGCTCGGGCTGGTCAGCGGGACCGCCACCACCACCGGAGCCCACGGGATCGGACTTCTCTCGGTCTCCGCCAGCGGCGTTTCGCTGAGCCCTGATGCAACGAACGAGCTTGCTGCCTCTACCAGGACGATCGATGTCCAGGTACAGAACCAGGGCGAATCCGAGGAGTCGGGGGTGGAGGTGACCGTGACGATCGATGGCGTCGCCAGCAGTGGGACCATCGACACGATCGCGGCTGGAGCCACAGCGACCGTGTCCATCGAGTTGACACAGGCCCCTGGTGCGGGAATCGAGACCACCATGAACGTGCTGGTCTCCCCGGTCCCGGGAGAGTCCGTCACCGACAACAACAGCGGTGACTACCAGGTCGTCTTCAATTGACCAGCGGTCCGACAGTCGCCTACCTGGGGCCAAGAGGCACCTACAGCGAAGAAGCGGTCGATCAGATCATGGAACGACTCGGGGTCGTCGGGTACGAGCCGCTGCCACGGTCATCGATCTTCGATGCCTTGGCGGCAGTCGAGCAGGGTGAGGCCGACCGGGCAGTCGTTCCCTTCGAGAACTCACTTGAAGGCTCCGTTACCGCGACACTCGATGCTTTGGCGGTCGGAACGGATGGCCTCGAGATAGTCGGTACACACGAGATGGCTATTGCGCATTGTCTCGTCGCGGAGTCGGAAGTGCCGCTGGGGGAGATATCGGTTGTGTTGAGCCATCCTCAAGCCACCGGGCAATGCTCCGCTTTCCTGCGGCGGGAACTCGCGCAGGCGGAGGTGAGAGCAGCCGCGAGTACCGCCGAGGCGGTTCAGTTGGTGGCCGAACACGGCTCCCCATGGGCAGCGATCGGATCGCGCTCAGCCGCGCTGATCTATGGCTGTTCGGTTCTCGAAGATCAACTCGAAGATGAGAGTGTGAACGTGACCAGATTCGGGCTGATCTCCCGCGTCGGCGATAGCGAGCGTGTAGAAGCAGACAGGTGGGGTACCTCACTCGTCTTTTCCGAGCTTGGAGAGGACCATCCAGGAGCGCTGGCGGACGCGCTGACCGTTTTCAGCTCGAGAGGTGTCAACCTGACGAGAATCCAGTCTCAGCCAATCCGGGGCGACCTCGGCAGATACATGTTCTTCCTCGACCTGGAGGGCTCGACCGAGAACGAGGCAATCGCCGAAGCAGTATCCGAGCTCGAGGGAATGGCCGAGTCGGTGAAGGTGCTCGGGAGCTATCCGATCATCTGACCCTGCCAGAGATCGGTCGGGCCTCCCCTATCATTGGCCGAGTCATGTCGGCTCCAGTCCCCCTCGCAGACATCGGCCGAGAAGCGGTCGATCGCGAGACGTCGATTGCGAAAGGGCGTGTTCTCGTCCTCAACGCAACCTACGAGCCGCTCAACGTGTGCACGGTCCGGAGGGCTTTGGTGCTGCTGTTGAAGGGCAAGGCCGAGGTGCTGGAGATAGGCAAGGGTCTGTTGCGGTCGGAGACCATGGAGTTGTCGCGGCCAGATGTGATCAGACTCGTCTCATACGTACGAGTACCGCGAGACGTCCATCGCAGGAGGATCACCAGGAGGGCGGTATTGGCACGGGACGACTGGACCTGTCAGTACTGCGGAGACACCCGCCTGAAATTGACAGTCGATCACGTGATACCCAAGAGCAAGGGAGGGGGTTCGGAGTGGGAGAACATCGTCGCTTCCTGCGCCCCGTGTAACCGGCAGAAGGGCGATCGCCTTCCTCGCGAGGCCGGGATGCGGCCGAAGAAGACACCACGTGCGCCTGCGCCGACCATCTTCATCCGAATTGCCAGCCCTCGGGTGCCGCGAACCTGGGAGCAATACCTGCCCGAAGCCGCCTGAGTTCCCCTCCGATTACTTCTTCTTCGGTGGGGCCTTCTTGGGTCGTGACTTCGCCGCCGTGGATTTCTTAGCGGTCGTCTTCTTGGCCGCAGGCTTCTTGGCGGGCGCCTTATTCGCAGTGGAATCCTTCGTCGGAGCATCGGAGCTTGCGGCCGCTCTCTCGAGTTCCTGCTCGTCGGGTTCGGCGACCAGTGCCGTGGCGCTGACCTTATCGCCGGATTTGAGGTTCATAACCTTGACCCCCTGGGTAGCACGCCCCGTCTGGGAGATCTCCCCCGCCGAGGTCCGCTGGACCATCCCCTTCTGCGAGATGAAGAGGAGTTCCTGATTCGCGTCGACCACCAGAGCGCCCGCGAGGCCACCCTTCTTCGTGGTCAACTTCGCGGTCAAGACCCCCTTGGTACCTCGGCCCTTGATCGGGTAATCCTCGATCGGGGTTCTCTTCCCGTAGCCGTTCTCGGTGACCACCAGCAGTTGCGACTTCGGCTGGACGACCTCCATTGCAATGACGGCGTTCGTCTTCTCGCTGACGTTCATCCCCTTGACACCTGAGGTGTCGCGGCTCATCCCTCTGACCAGCTTTTCCTTGAACCTGACCGCGTGACCTGACTTGGAGATCAACATGATGTCGTCCGTGCCGTTGGTCAGCCGGACATCGACCAATGCATCGTTCTTCTTGATCTTTATCGCGATGATCCCGTCGGCTCGGATCGGTGTGTTGTAGTCGATGAACTCCGTCTTCTTGATCATGCCGTCGGCCGTGGCGAAAACCAGATACTTGCCCTCCGAGAAATCCCGGGTCGGGATCATCGCCATCACCTTCTCCTTGTCCTTGAGCGGGATCAGGTTGACCAGCGCGCGGCCCTTGGCCTGACGGGAGCCTTCAGGCAGTTCGTGAGCCCGAAGGCGATAGACCTTCCCTCGGTTGGTGAAGAAGAGGAGGTAGTCATGAGTTGAGCAGATACGGAGGTGCTCGATGTAGTCACCCTCTTTGGTGTCCATCCCGCGCACACCCCGACCGCCTCTGTGCTGCTTGCGGTAGCTCGCGAGCGGGATTCGCTTGATGTAGCCGGATGAGGTGAGGGAAACGACCATCTGCTCGTCGGCGATCAGATCCTCGATCTCCATATCAGCCTCAGCCTTCCCGATCCTGGTACGACGATCGTCACCGAACCTCTCGACCACTTCGGCGAGCTCCGACTTGACCAGAGCAAGCACCTTCTTCTCTTCGGCGAGAAGCGCGCGTAGTTCCTTGATCCGCTTGGTCAACTCATCGTGTTCTTCCTTGATCTTGTCGGACTCCAGAGCGGTCAGGCGCTGCAATCGCATGTCGAGGATCGCCTGAGCCTGAGGTTGACTCAGGCCGAACTTGGACATCAATCCCCCGCGGGCGGTTTCGGGATCCTTCGAGGCGCGGATCAGTTTGATCACCTGGTCGAGCTTCGAAAGGGCGATGAGGATACCGTCCAGGATGTGAGCGCGAGCTTCGGCTCGGGCGAGTTCGAACTGACTCCGGCGGGTGATGACCTCCTTCTGATGGCCAACGTAGTGTTCGATCAATTCCCTCAGGCCCAGGGTCTTGGGGACGCCGTCGACGAGTGCGACCATGTTGATCCCGAAGGAGATTTGCATCGAGGTTCGCTTGTAGAGCTGGTTCAAGACGACCGTCGAAGGTCCGCCGCCCTTCTTCAGTTCGATCACGAGTCGCATTCCGTTTCGATCCGACTCGTCGCGGAGGTCGGCGATCCCCGTCAGCTTCTTTTCCCTGACCAGATCGGCGATCTTGGTGATCAGACCGCCGTCACCGCCCTTCTTGACCTGGAATGGCAGTTCGGTCACTACGATCGCTTCGCGACCCTTCTTCATCTCCTCGATGTGCGCGGTTGCCCTCAGCTTGAGGCTGCCCTTGCCGCTCGCATAGGCATCGCGGACACCTCCGGCGCCGAGGATCGTCCCGCCGCCCGGGAAATCCGGACCCTTGACGTGCTTCATCAGCCCCTTGAGGTCGATCGAAGGATCGTCGATATAGGCCTCTACCGCGGCTGCGACCTCACGGAGGTTGTGCGGCGGGATATTGGTCGCCATCCCGACCGCGATGCCTGCGGCACCGTTGACCAGGAGATTCGGGAAACGGGCAGGGAGGAGGAGCGGCTCGCGAGTCGACTCGTCGTAATTCGGTCCGAAGTCGACCGTGTCCGCATCGATGTCGCGCAGCATCTCGGTGGCGAGCGAGTCCAGACGAGCCTCCGTGTAGCGCATCGCTGCGGCGGGATCATCATCGATCGAACCGAAGTTGCCCTGACCATCCACCAGCGGGTAGCGAAGCGAGAAGTCCTGAGCCATCCGGACCAGCGTCTCGTAGATGGCCGAGTCGCCATGAGGGTGGTACTTGCCCATGACCTCTCCGACGATGAACGCGCATTTGCGGTAGGCGCGATTGGGTTGCAGACCCAGATCGTGCATCGCGTAGAGCACCCGCCGGTGGACCGGCTTGAGCCCGTCCTTGACGTCGGGAAGCGCGCGTCCGACGATCACGCTCATGGCGTAATCGAGATACGAGGAGCGCATCTCCTGATCGAGATCGCGCTCCTCGATGCGATCCACGATCGCTTCGGAGTTGACGTCCTTCGATTCGTCGGCCATCAGTTACCTCCCTCCGCCAGCAGATCTAGACATCCAGGAACCCGACATCGCGAGCGTGTCTTTCGATGAAGAGCCGACGTGGTTCGACGTTGTCGCCCATCAACTCCGAGAAGGTGCGGTCGGCAACAGCGGCATCATCCATACGCACACGCTGCAGGGTCCGGGTACTCGGGTCCATAGTCGTTTCCCGCAGTTGCTCCGCGTTCATCTCGCCGAGGCCCTTGAATCGCTGCAACTGAACACCCTTGCGGCCGAGTTCGATCACCGACCGTCGAAGTTCCTCGAATGTTCCGGACTCGATCTCCTCATCCTCCAGCGCAGCAACGAATGGAGCCGAGCCTATCTGGCTGACGAGCGCGGTCTGGGCAGCAACCAACTCCTTGAACGCAGGTGCCTCGAACAAACCTTTGGTGAGCGTGTGTTCTCTGGTCAAGCCACTCCGTTCCTCAGTGCCGGTCGCCACGATCTCGCTCGCGGACGACTTGACCACCTTGGTGGTGAACGGTTGATCCTTGGCCGGCTTCGCTTTCAGCACCTTCAGGGCGGCGGGCATCGTCTTGGCTCCGGCGCTCAGGACCTGCGAAGCCGCAAGGAAATCGATCACGTCTGCGCCGAAATCGCCCCTCAAAGCGGCGGCCCAGCCGTCGTATGCCTTGATCTGGCGATTGAACTCCTGCCAACGCTTGACTCCCAGCTTCTTCTGCTTGCCCCCTGCGTCCATGATCTGGATCTGATCGAGCTTGTCTGCCAAGAGCAGTTCCTCGAGCTCCGACTCACGCTCGATGTAGACCTCCTTCGAACCCTGCTTGACCTTGTAGAGCGGGGGCTTGGCGATGTACACGAAGCCCTCGTCGATCAGCTGGGGCATCTGCCGGTAGAGGAAAGTCAGCACGAGGGTCCTGATGTGTGCTCCATCGACATCTGCGTCGGTCATCAGGATCACCTTGTGGTACCTGGCATCCTCGATTGAGAAGTCATCCTGGACGCCCGTGCCGATCGCTGTGACCAGAGCCTGGATCTCGTTGTTGGAGAGCACCTTGTCGATGCGGCTCTTCTCGACGTTGATGATCTTTCCGCGGAGGGGGAGTATCGCCTGGGTGTTGCGGTCACGGCCCTGTTTGGCCGAACCGCCGGCCGAATCGCCCTCGACGATGAAGATTTCCGCGTCAGCTGGATCTTTGACCGAACAATCGGCCAGCTTGCCGGGGAGGGTCGAGTTCTCGAGAGCGGACTTCCGTCGGGTCAGATCACGAGCCTTGCGGGCAGCATCTCTGGCCCGAGCAGCTTCCACCGCTTTGGTGACGATCTTCCTCGCATCCGGTGGGTTCTCCTCGAGGAACTCGGCGAGACCCTTGTTCACGACTTCCTTCACGAGCCCCTCGATCGGAGGGTTCCCGAGCTTGGTCTTGGTCTGGCCCTCGAACTGGGGATCCGCCAACTTGACCGAGATAACCGCCGTCAGTCCCTCCCTGATGTCCTCACCACTCAGATTCGCGTCCTTCTCCTTCAGCAGGCCATTCGACCTGGCGAGGCTGTTGAGTGTCCTGGTCAGGGCTGACTTGAATCCCGACAGGTGCGTGCCGCCCTCGTGTGTGTTGATGTTGTTGGCGAAGCTGAAAGCCGACTCCGTATAGGAAGAGTTCCACTGCATCGCGACCTCCACCTGTCCGTCGTCGGACTCGCCCTCGAAGTAGACGATCTTTCGGTGGATCGGGTCCTTCGTTTCGTTCAGGTGCCTGACGAAGTCGGCTATCCCCCCCTTGTATTCGAACTCGATGGTCTCGCCGCTGCCGCGTTCGTCGGTCAGCTCGACCCTGAGGCCCCTGGTTAGGAAAGCGGTCTCACGAAGGCGCTCGAGCAACACGTCGTAGTCATACTCGACGGTCTCGAAGACCTCCGGATCCGGATGGAAGGTCACGGTGGTGCCGGTTCCCTTGACTGCTCGCCCTTTCTTCAACTTGGCTTTGGGGGTTCCGCGTTCATAATCCTGCTCCCAGACGGCTCCGTCCCGGCGTACTTCGAGGTGGAGCTTCTCGGAAAGTGCGTTCACGACCGAGACGCCGACTCCGTGGAGACCGCCTGAGACCTTGTAACCACCGCCGTCTCCGAACTTCCCACCCGCATGGAGGGTGGTCAGGACCACCTCAGCTGCGGCCTTCTTCTCCTTCGGATGCATGTCGACGGGTATCCCTCTGCCGTCGTCGGCGACCGTGATGCTGTTGTCCGGATGGATGGTGACCGAGACCTTCTTGCAGTGGCCGGCGATGGCTTCGTCGACTGAGTTGTCGACTACCTCGTAGACGAGGTGGTGCAGACCGCGGGGGCCGGTCGACCCGATGTACATACCGGGACGCTTCCGGACCGCTTCGAGACCCTCGAGCACCGTGATGTCGGAGGCGCCGTACTCACCCTTGCCCTTCTTGGGCTTGGCCGAGGCGGCTTTGCCTTTCGTTGCACGCTGCGGTTTACTGGCCACTCAGCCCCTCTCGATCGGATGGTGGGAAGCCGCGGCCTGGGCGCCCGGCGCACTGAGCACGGGCATACACGGGTAGCGACAGATCAACTTGAAGACGACTCTACCAGTCGCGTCTGGTGGAACCTCGCCAAGTAGTGTCGAATTCCCTGCAAATTACGAATAAAATAGGCGCTGACAGGCTACTCAGTCACGCCTGATCGCCCATCACGACGAATCGGAGTTCGGTCGGGGCGTGCGTGGGGTCGCCGATCTCCTCTCTCAGCCTGCCCAGCAGGTCCACCTGCATCAGCGCGAGCTGCTGGGACCAGACCGAGCTCTCACAGACGACGGTGAGGACTCCCTCGTGAGCCTTTCCGGGAATACAGCGGTCGGCGATCCGGTCACCCACCGCATGACGCCAGGCACTCTGGATGGACCCGAGAGGTGTGGCGGGGGCGAGGGAGGCGGTCAGACGATCGAGGGACACGCCGATTCTCTCTGGCTGCTTCCGAGGAGCCAATTGTCAGACAGCCTCAGCCAACGGAGGAGAATCGGCACCAGCGTCGATCCGACCAGCCTCGACCCGATACGAGGTACTGGTAGGTGCGAACCCTTCCGAGGGAACCTGGGAAAGATCGGCTGCGGTCACCACGACCTGTCCGCCGGCAACAGCGGCGCCGATCAGCAACTCGCGTCGCCTCGGGTCGAGTTCGCTCATCACGTCATCCAACAGCAGGATCGGAGACTCCCTCCCCGCTCCCGCAAGTGCAGAGCGTTCTCCGAGGAGCAAGGCGAGCACCGCTGCGCGTTGTTGACCCTGAGACCCGAATTGCTTCAGGGATCTCCCCCCGGCCTCTATATGAAGATCATCGAGGTGGGGGCCGTACATGACATAGGCACGTCCCGGGTCCTCGGCACGGAGCTCGGCAAGACGCAACCGGATCGACTCTTCATCTCCTCCAACGCGTGTCTTGTACGCGATGTCTGGCTCGGTCAAACCCAGAGTGGTGGCGGCATCGCGGAAATGCGGTGCAAGGGTCTCGATCGCATCACGACGTGAAGCCACGAGAGGCGCTGCCTCCGATGCCAGGCGACTGTCCCAGACTTCGAGTTCGGTGACTGGGAGCTCTCCTGCCCTGACCCGCCTCAATTGCGCATTGCGTTGGGCGAGCGTCCTCCCGTACCGAGCTCGGAGATCAGCCTGGGATGGCGACAGGGACCCGGCTACCTGGTCTGCCAAGCCACGCCGGTGAGCAGGCGGGCCTTTGATGGTCTGAAGATGGTCTGGGTGGAAGAGGGCGACCCTCGGGAGCGGGACAGATGCGGTTGGAGCGGCTCCATCGACGAGATTCCGTCGTTGACCGGAGCGGTCCAGAGACGCGAGTGTCTTGTGCATCGTGCCGGTCTGATCCGAGAACTCGACCTCGACCCTCGCGCTCTCGGTGTCGAATCCAATCGCATTCTTGATCGTGCCAGAACGTATGGAGGCACCGGTGAGACCGAAGTGGAGGGCATCGAGCAGATTGGTCTTCCCCGCTCCGTTGAGACCATGGAACACCGTCAAATGGGCATCGATAGAGAGCAACAACTCCCCGGCCAAGTTGCGGTATCCCCGAGCCTCGAGCGAGGCGACCATCGAAGGCCCTCAGTCGTTGAGGCGGATCGGCATGACCAGATAGCTGAAGTCGTCCCCAGCTGCAGGTTCGAGCAAACCAGGCCTCAGCGGTGAAATCAACTTGAAGACAATCTCGTCTTCCTGGATGCTCTCGAGCCCTGCACGCACGAAATCCGGATTGAAACCGACCTCGAGGAGGTCGCCCTGGAAGGAAACCGGCATCGATTCCTTCGCGTCGCCGAGGTCCTGTGTCTCTGCCGAAATCGTCAATTCACCCTCGGAGAAAGAGAGTTTTAGTGCGGCATTTCGCTGCGCGAGTTGCGATACCCGCCTCACCACATCGAGCAACTCATCCCGGTCCAGGCTTACCTCGTGATCGAATTTGTCGGGGATCAGCTGCTTGTAGTTCGGGAACTGGCCATCGATCAACCGCGATGCCAGACGAGTACCACCACAGCCGAATACCGCCTGATTCTCTCCCAACCAGAGCTGCAATTCACTGTCCTCACCAGCTGCCTCGATCAGGCGAGAGAGTTCCCGCAACGCCCGAGCGGGGACGTTGGCTTCTATCTGAGTTGAAACCGGGGTGGAGAGTTTCGTGGTCTTGACCGCGAGGCGGTAGGAGTCAGTCGCAACCATGGTGAGTGCCTCTGCTTCGGCGGTCATGAAGACGCCGGTGAGGACTGGTCTGCCCTCATCGGTAGATGCAGCACCGGCGACTCTCCCGATGGTCTCGGAGACCGCTTGCGAATCGAGAGACACCGGATCTCCAGCCGAGTCTGGGAACTTGGGGAAATCGTCGGCCTGCAACAGGCGGAGATGAAAACTCGACGAGCCCGCCTTTATCTCGAGATCTCCTTCCGGCTCCCTGGTGGCGAGAGTCACGTCGCCGTCGGGGAGGGTCTTGGAAACATCCGCCAGCAGTCGTCCGGGAACCAGAATCGAACCAGGCAATTCGACCTCCGCAGCAAGAGACAGCTCGAGTGAGATCTCGGCGTCGGTCGCTCTCACAACAGTTCGGTCGGAGCTCGCCTCGAGCAGAACGCCCGATAGAGCCTGGAGTGCACTGCGGGTCGAAGTCGCCCTCGCGGTGACGGAAAGAGCATCGACTAGTTCGTGTTTGGTGGTCTTGAGTTTCATTTCTGGTCCCTATTCAGATTTTCATGTTCAGTTGTAATAGGG
>JAUMFR010000084.1:0-959 GCA_032119755.1 Solirubrobacterales bacterium
CCCGGCGAGGACCATGATCGCGATGCCGATCGCGAGGGTCGGGCCGAGCGAAGCGGTGCCCTTGTAGTTGGCGAGCAAGAGGACCCACATCGCGAGGAAGACCGTTCCTCCTGCCGAGAGGATCGCCGGCGCCGTGCGCTCCGTCGCCCGCGCCATCGCCTCGTGTTTGTCAGAGGTCCTTCGCAACTCCTCCTTGAATCTCGCCACGATCAGCAGGCAGTAGTCGGTGCCCGCGCCGAACATCAAGACGATCAGCAGGCTCGTCGTCTGACCGTTCACCTTGAACGCCCCGGCCTTGATCAGACCGAGCACCACCGCCGCAGCGATCACATAGGCCAGACCGACCACGAACAACGGCACCAGGGCGATCACCGGAGAGCGGTAGATCAAGAGCAGCAGGATCAGGACCAACGAGACGGTCACCAGCAGGAGGGTCGCGTCGAGGCCCTCGAAGACCTCGATCGAGTCCGCCACGACCCCGCCGATTCCGGTCACGTACGACTCCAGCGGCTTGGCATCCGGCCCCGGCGTGTTCTCTCGCAGGACCTTCACCGTCTTCATGATCCCCGTGCTGGACTCGGCGTTCGTCCGCACCAGGACCAGCGCGGTACTCCCGTCCTTCGAGATCAGGCTCGCCTGAGCCTCGGCTATCTCGCTCGACGAGGCCTGCTTGGCATCTGCCGGCGAACCCGCAACGGCTGCCTTGGAGGGGCAGTTGGGGCCGGTGAAAGGCGAGATGATCGTGATCAGCTTCGGGATCTCCTTCTTCTCCCTGCCCCTCAGCGCACAGACGGCGTCGATGTCCTTCTGGATCACCGCCTTGTCTGCTGCGGTCAGTGGGTCGCCCGAGGCGGTGGTGTAAGCGATCAGCGAATCGACCTCGCGGCCGTTGGGGAACTGCCGCTGCAGCAGATCGTTGACCTTGGTCGACTCCGAGGCCTTCGGGAGGAAGTCAGAGT
>JAUMFR010000084.1:969-1690 GCA_032119755.1 Solirubrobacterales bacterium
CTTGGTGCGCCGGCCGGCGGCGAACTTGGAGATTGAGCGGAGCAAGGTCCGGGAAGGCTACTCAGGAGAGCGGACCGGCGCGGCATCACTTCGCCGCAGGTGATACACACTCCAGAAGCAATGGCCAACGGCTACGAAAAGGTCGCGATCGCCGGTACCGGCACCATCGCATGCGGACTCGCCGCAGTTGCCTCCACCACGGGAGACGATGTGGTCGTGCTCGCCCGCTCCGACGAGTCGGCCGAGAGAGCCAAGGCCTCGATCGAGAAATTCGCCGGCAAGCTCGAAGGCGCCGACCCAGCCAAGGTCACGGTCACGACCGACCGTGCCGATCTGGACGGCTGCGACCTGGTGGTCGAGGCGATCGTCGAGGAGGTATCCGCCAAGGGTGAGTTGCTGGCGGCACTCGGCGAGGCACTCCCCGATGCCGATCTCGCCACCACCACTTCCTCGCTCGGCGTCGCCGCTATCGGCGAGGCTGCCGGACACTCCGATCGCGTATTCGGCCTCCACCCCTTCAACCCCGTGCCCCGTATGGACTTGGTCGAACTCTGCGTGCTCGACGGCTCGAAAGACGGTATCTCCGACCGCGCCGCCGCTTGGTGTGAGGCGATCGGCAAGACGGTCGTGCCGGTTCCCGACACGGCCGGTTTCGTGGTCAACCGCCTGCTCTTCCCCTACCTGTTCGATGCGGTGCGCTTCCAGACCGCCTCGGGTATGC
>JAUMFR010000085.1:0-5344 GCA_032119755.1 Solirubrobacterales bacterium
GGGGAGCCCTGCACCATCAAGCTCTCCGGCAAGCTCAAGGGCGGATCGGGCAGGGTAGTGCCGAAGACCGTACGGATTGGCTCCACCCCCAAGGCCGTAAGGGCCGGTGCCGGCAAGACTGTGACGGTCCGCTTCACCCGCAAGCTGACCGGCCAGCTCACCCGCAGGGGCGGGGGCAAGATCCGCATCACCGCCAGGCAGGTTGGTGGCGGATCGCGCACCATCACCATCGTGGTACCTGCACCCGTTACGGGCTGAATGCGGCTGAATGGATCGGCTGATATAAAACATTCGCCCGGTAGTTTCGTAATTCGAATCCGACGATCAAGGAGCCCCCGAAATGAAGCGTAAGTTCGCCCTCGTGGCAAGTGTCCTGTCCCTTTCGATAGGTGCTGTCGCGCCAGCCGCTGTCGCCAGCCCGACGAGCGATGTCCAGGCCCTCAGTGGCTGGACCGACACGTATTCAGGGGGGGGCTGGGGCTATCTCGGCTGGGCGTCCGTGGCGGGGAACCCGAGCACAGGCAAGTCCGCGGTGCTCTATTTCGCCGACCATGCCGCGGCCACACCGAGCGCCTACAGGTCCTACCACGTCCAGATCGTCAACGCCGACGGCTCGCCCAGCGGTAGCCCTATCGACCTCTCGGCGTCCAACGACAACTACTACTACTACGCGGCCCCCGTGATCTCGTACAACCCCTCGACCGAGGGCTGGACCGCGTTCGTCGTCTATGGAAGTGACACCTTCTCGGCTACGAATCCACCCGAGGTTCGCTCCCACGAGATCAGCCAGGCCGGGGCGCTCGTCGGCAGCCCGAACACCGTGATCGATCCGGTTGGGGACAGCTTCTTCCGCCAAGCGGCTAATCGTTTTTACAGTTCATCGCCCTCGGCCCCTTGGGATCCGCAAGAACAGCGGTTCCTCTACGGCGGTTCGATGTATGACGTAAGCCCCAACGTCACTTCCGGTAACGACGACGACAACGCCGCTGGACTCTTCGTCGGCGGCGATGGTCAGCCCGTAACCGGTGACATGAAGCTCCTGACCGATTTCAAGCAGGGTTGCTGTGGGGTAGGCATGGACTTCTCCACCAAGTCGCGCAACTACCTGGTTGCCTGGTGGGGGGATCAGGACACCTCGGTCCAGAATGAGTGGGGCCCGATCACACAGCTGCTCGATGAGGATGGAAACCGGATTGGGACTCCCGACCGTCTCATCCCGGATGAACTCCAGAGCGTCGGCGTCGCCACCGCCTACAACGCAGCCCGCGACGAGTTCATCGTCACCACATCCATCTCCAAGAAATACGACGACTGCAGCGATGTCTCGCTGGCGCTTGCCTGCGGCGTCTATGCCTTCAGGGTCGGCGCCGATGACGGCCAGTTGATCGGCGATCCGATTCCGCTGGTCACCACCACCAGCACGGAGGATCTGGATGCCCAGTACCGGCGCCCCCAGATTGCAGTGAACGGTGATGGTGACGAGTTCATGGTCACCTGGACCCAAGGCAGCTGGAGCGCTGGACAAAATGTCTGGGCGCGTCGGGCCAGCGGTAACGGAACGATGATCGACTCCGAGCCGCAGAACGTCTCGGATTTCTTCGGCGGGGAGGACTCGGTCCATCAGCGCCCGGCGGTTGGATTCGATGCCAAGTCCTGCCAGTACCAGCTCGCCTGGCAGTACATCGCCGATATCAACGCTTCGACCAAGCCCCAGAACATCGCTGGCCGCACTTACTCGAGCGTCTGCAAGTCCTCCGCAAAGAAGAAGCCGTCAATCAGAAAACTCGGCACCCCCGGCAGCACCTCAGCCAAGGTCAAGGTCGGCTGCGGTGGCAGCGGCAAGTGCACCATCAAGCTCTCCGGCAAGCTCAAGGGCGGATCGGGCAAGATCGTTTCGAAGACCATCAAGGTCAAGGCCGGCAAGAAGGCCACGGTCAAGGTCCGCTACACCAAAGCCCTGATCGACGAGCTCGCCTCCAACGGCGGTGGCAAGATCAAGCTCACCGCCAGGCAGGTCGGTGGCAAGTCCAGCACGATCGTGCTGACCGTTCCGAGCTCGGTCACCGGCTGACCCTCAGAGTCACCGAGGTTTGAATCGAAAAACCCCTGCGAGAGCGGGGGTTTTTCGTGTGCCACCTCGTGTGAGGTCTTCTCAGACGGTCGCTTCGCCCGCGGCCTGGCGAACCCAGGCTGATGGCGAGCTCTCCGCAAGGCCGCCCGCCGATGATCGGAAGCAGGTCCTCCATGGTCATCATCAAGCGCAGGCTGGGCGCCAGTTGGAAGTCCGCGGCATTGGGCTTATCGCCACCCATCACCCCGTCGGCGATCAGCCTGTCCGCATGTCCGAGCATCTCCGGCATCGCAGCCAGCGCCATTCGCACGTTGGCATCGTCGGCGCCGTTCACCCGCCCCGAGATCTCCACTATCGGAGCGGCGGTCTTGATCGCGATGCCGATCGGCACTGGGAGTTTGGCGCCTTCGGCGAAGCTCGTGAGCGGAGCGCGGTCGCGCTTCATCGCCCACCAGATCAACTGTCGCGCCCTCGCCTGCGGCACCTGCTCGGCCCAGCGCTCAGCCTCCTCGACTTTCACCCGCTCGGCCGGGTCGGCCGGGAAGAGTGGTGGTTCCGGACGGATCCGATCGAGCTCCCGTGAGATATCGAGCGATCCCTGGACCTTGCGGCCGTCATCGAGCTTCAATGCTGGCACGGTCACGCCAGGAAAACCCATTGCTCGCAAGACGCCCTTGGAGATGACCGGCAGCAATTCGGTGCGCTTGTAGGGGATCTCCTTGTAGTCGAGCATCAGCTGCGCGCTCATTGCAGGGTTGGAACCGGGAATGCCAAATAGCGTCGTGCCCATCGGAGTTCAGGCATTCTATGCCTTGATGATCCTCGCGGTAGACGTAGGCAATACCCAGACTCACCTTGGAGTATTCGAGGCCGATCAGCTGCGCCATCAGTGGCGCCTGCCGACCGACCCTGCCGCTACGCCCGACCAGATCGCCTCCCAGGTGGCAGGTCTGTTCACCATGACCGGCGTCTCGCCGCAGACTCTCGAGGGCGGGATCGTCTCCACAGTGGTGCCGCGACTCGGGCCGGTCTACGAGGAACTCTCAGAGCGGTACCTCGGCCGGCGCGCGCTGATCGTCGGTCCTGACCTGAAGACCGGCATGCCGATCCTGCTCGACAACCCCCGTGAACTCGGCTCCGACCGATTGGTCAACGCGGTTTCGGCCTTCGACAAGGTCGGTGGCGCGGCGATCACGGTGGACTTCGGCACCTCGACCAACTTCGACGCAGTCTCGACTGACGGCGAGTACCTCGGCGGGGCAATCGGACCCGGGGTGGAGGTCTCGCTCGAGGCGCTCGCCTCGCGAGCGGCGAGGCTTTCTTCTGTGGACGTGTCCAAGCCCGGTGACGCGATCGGCAAGCACACGGTGGCAGCGGTTCAGTCGGGTTTCGCCTACGGCTTCGCGGGTCTCGTAGACGGAATCGTCCGTCGCATGGCAGAAGAGCTCGTGACCCCGGCTCGCTGCATCGCCACCGGCGGCATCGCAGAGATGATCGCTCCGCACTGTGAAACGATCGACGAGGTCGATCCGCTCCTCACCCTTACAGGTCTGCGGCTGATCTACGAGAAGAACGCATAGAGAGGACTTCGAATGACTGTTGCCAACCCACAGCCACCGCTCACCGAGCCATTTCGGATCGGTGAGGTCGAGATCGAGAACCGCGTCCTGCTGGCACCGCTGGCTGGGATCGGAAACTGGTTCGTCCGGCTCCAGGCCCGCCGGTTCGGAGCAGGGCTCGCCGTCTCGGAGATGATCTCGAGCTTCGGACTCCACCACGGCGACGAGCGCACCCATCGCGAGTTCCTCCGCCTGCACCCCGACGAGCACCCGGTCGCCCTGCAGCTATTCGGTCAGGAGCCCGAGGTGATGGCTTCGGCTGCCCGGACCGCCGCCGAGGCGGGAGCCGACATCATCGACATCAACATGGGCTGCCCGGTGCGGAAGGTGCTGAAGACGGGCTCCGGCGCCGCGCTGATCGACGATCCCGACCGCGCAGTGGCTCTGTGCGTGGCGGCCCGCGAGGGCTCGGGTCTGCCTGTCACCTGCAAGGTTCGCTCGGGCACCAAGACTGGCGACACCCGTGGGCTCGATCTCGCCGTGCGACTGGTCGAGGACGGAGGTGCCGCCGCGATCGGCTTTCACCCGCGCTCCGCCCAGGTCCACCACAAGGGTGAGCCCGATTATGCGCTTGCTCGCCGACTCTCCGAGGCAATCGAGGTGCCGATGATCATCTCCGGCGGCTTGAGCGATGCCGAATCCGCTCTCCGCGCCTACGAAGCCTCTGGTGCAGATGCCGTGATGATCGCCCGTGGCGCACTCGGCTACCCCTGGATCTTCGGCGAGTTGACCGGCAGCGGCGAGGCGCCGCAGGGTAACCAGGAAGTGGTGGCCGAGCTCTTCTGGGTCATGGACTCCGCGGCCGATCACCTCGGACCGGAGCGGGCCGCTCGCTATCTGCGCAAGTTCTATCCGTGGTACGTGGAGCGGCTCGATCTGGAGGATCGCAAGGCCCTCGATCAGGCTCTCCAGCAGTCTGAGAGCCTCGAGTCGGCTCGCGGGATGGTGATAGAAGCCACCGGCGTCGAGTTCGAGACCATGGCCGTTTCCGGCCTCGCTGCCCCTGTGGGCTCCACGAAGTGAACCCCTATCCAGGAGCTCGTCCTTCGATCAACGGGATGAGCGCACGAGTGCGCGACTGGGCCGAGTCTGGTCGCACCGAGGAGGTCGGCGGGCACCCGATCCACGTCTTCACGGCCGATCGCGATGCCGGTCCGCTGATCTGCTTCCTCCACGGGTTCCCCTCGAGCAGTTTCGACTGGCGCCACACCTTCGACCGCCTCCCCGGCAGGCTCGAGGCCTCGGTGCTCGCGATGGACTTAATCGGCTTCGGACTCTCCGGCAAGCCCCGGCAGGAGAACTCCCTGCTGATTCAAGCCGATGTGGTCGAGGCGCTGGTGGCGCGGCACGGCACGGAGGGCAGACCGGTCTATCTCGTCGGTCACGACATGGGCACATCGGTAGGCCTCGAGTTGCTCGCTCGGGACATCGAGGGTGTCCTCGGCTTCGACGTTGCAGGGATATTGCTCTTCAACGGTTCGATGGTGCAGTCGGCCGCCAGTCCCGTCTTGGGGCAGCGGCTGCTGCGGGGCCGATTCGGTCCGGTCTTCGCGCGCCTTCAGAACGAGCACTTCTTCCGCAACCAGTTCGGTTCGGTCTTCTCGACCGATCATCCGCTCACCGACGAGGAGGCGACCGATCAGTGGCAGCTGCT
>JAUMFR010000086.1:0-6207 GCA_032119755.1 Solirubrobacterales bacterium
AGCGACCAGGGCCGATCTCTATCTCGACCCTGAATCGCTCCCGGACAAGGCCAATCGAGAGATCATCGAGGTGCCGCAGGGAACGATCGTCGTGCAGGCCGAGGCGCCTCCTGACGATCCCAATACGGCCGAGATAGACGAATCCAAGACGGGCCTCCGGGGCTACTACGTGATCAAGGATCGACCGGAGCTGAGTGGCAACGATCTCCGAGACCCCAAGCAGGGCTTCGACCCCACCACCAACCAGCCGATCGTCACCTTCTCATTCACCGAGAAGGGCCAGCAAGCGTTCCAGGATGTGACGCGTCGGATCGCAGAGCGAGGTCTCAGCAACGCGCCCCCTGGTACGGCCGGCAACTCGCTTCAGGCCTCCCAGTTCTCCGGCAGCTTTGCGGTGGTGCTCGACAAGGAGGTCGTGTCGAGGCCGATCATCAACTTCGTCGACAACCCTGCCGGAATCGACGGCCGCACTGGGGCCCAGATCGAAGGGAACTTCAATATCCAGGAGGCGCAGGACCTGGCGAACTTCCTCCAGATCGGTGCGCTGCCGATCGACTTGAAGTTGATCAGCCAGACCACCGTGTCGGCTACGCTCGGACAGACCGCACTCGAGCAAGGCCTGCGAGCGGGTATCGCCGGTTTGCTCCTCGTTCTGTTGTTCCTCATCCTGTACTACCGCTTCCTCGGCGTGGTTGCCTCGGTTGGACTGCTCGTATACGCAGCCTTCTTCTTCGCCCTGGTCAAGTTGATTCCGATCACTCTGACGCTCCCGGGTATCGCAGGTCTGATCTTGACGATCGGTGTTGCGGCGGACTCGAACATCGTCATATTCGAGCGGATCAAGGAGGAGTTCAGGAGCGGGCGTTCGATACGTTCCGCGATAGCGACCGGGTACCGGAAGGGGATTGCGACGATCATCGACGCAAACGTGATCACCTTGATCACGGCTTTCATCCTCTTCGTCCTCGCCACCTCCGGGGTGAAGGGATTTGCCTTCACCCTCGGCGTGGGAACGATCGTCTCGCTGTTCACCGCCGTGGTCTTCACTCAGGCCTTCCTGGGCGTCTTCGGCCAGTCCAAGCTCCTCGAGTCGGGCAAGCTGATCGGAGCAGGCGAGGAGAAGGTGCGCTGGAGGTTCGACTTCGCTGGAGCTTCGAAGTGGTTCTTCTCGGTCTCGGGAGCGATCCTCCTGGTGGGCGCGATCTCGTTCGCGGTCAGCCAGTTCAACCTCGGCTTGGACTTCGAGTCCGGGAGCAGTGTGACGGTGGGCCTCGAGGAGTCCGCCACGATAGAAGAGGTGCGCTCGGCTCTCGCGGCGGGCGGCGTGCCCAACACGGGCCAAGCCCAGATCACCGAGGTGGCCTCGGAAGATCTCGGTCAGAACGGATTCAAGATCGAGGCGAGCCTGTCTCCAAGCCAGGCAACGGAGATCCAACCGGTCTTGAACGAGGCCTACGGTGTGAACACCTTCGACAACACGACCGTTGGCCCGACCTTCGGGGCGCAGGTGGCGCAGGGCGCTGCCTTGGCGATCCTCTTCTCCTTGCTCGTGATCTGTGGTTACGTCGCCATCCGGTTCGAACCGAAATACGCGGTGCCCGTGATCATCGCCGTGATTCACGATATTTTGATCACTGCGGGTGTCTACTCGCTCTCCGGCCGCGAGGTGACGAGCGGTACCGTCGCTGCCTTCTTGACCATTCTCGGTTACTCGCTCTACGACACGGTGATCGTGTTCGACCGCGTGCGCGAGAACGTGCCGCGGTTGCCTCGCGCTGCCTTCTCCCAGATCGTCAACAAGTCGATGAGTGAGGTCCTGACCAGATCACTGATCACTGGCCTGTCGAGCGTATTCCTGGTAGGCGTGCTGTTCATCTTCGGCGGGGCTACCCTGAAGGACTTCGCCTTCGCGATGATGATCGGCATAGCGTCCGGAACCTACTCCTCCATCTTCATCGCGACACCGGTGCTCACGGCGTGGAAGGAGCGGGAGCCTCAATACCGCCGCAGGAGAGATCGGATCGAGCAGCAGATGGGAACCGTGCCGCCGTTCCCCGACGACAGCATGGTCGCGAAGATCGCTCCCGAGGACGCCTCCGGCTCAGGCCCCGACGAGCAGCCATCGGCAGCATCCGATGCGGAGCCGGCAGGCGGCCCGCCGCCTTCGACCTCACCGATCCCCGGCGTGATGGGCGATCAGCCAGCGCCGGTTCCCGTGGTCGAGCCACCGCCGGAAGCGCCCGGACGGGAAGAGGGCGACGCCGCGGCCGAGGGGTCGCCTGATCTCTCTGACGCGAGTGCCGAGGCACTCAAGAGGGTGCGGGCGCGTCGGGGGAAGAAGAAGAGAGGGGGCAACTAGGTCATGGCTCTACTTGTCTGGTTCACGATGGGAGTGGCGTTGTGGCACATGACCGTGTTCGTACCCGACCGTTTCTGGGGTGGCATCGTTGGTGCCTTCCTCGGTTCGGTGACGGGTGCGGTCATCACGGGTGCCATCGCACAAATCGCGCTCGGCTGGGGGATAGGGGAGACGAGCTTGGCAACAGCCTTGTTCGCTCTACCCGGTGTTGCCGGCGGCCTCGCCTTCATCTACTGGCTTGGAATCCGCAAGGAGCAGGCTTCCGGGCAGACCCCGACTGCCTGATCGATCACCGCGTCGGCCAGTCGCCTTAGGCTGCTGGGAATGGAAAACCATTCCTTGCCACGCCCCAGATTCACCGCGGCTCCCTACGACTTCGCTGCCGCGTTGGAGGTCTCCGAGCATCTGGGTCTCCGGCTGCCGATAGCGGCCGCTCTGGTGCGTCGTGGGTTGAGCACGCCGGAGGCCGTGCGCGAGTTGATCGACGGCGAGCCCGAGAACGATCCGTTCCTCCTGGAGGGCATGGACGAGGCGGTCGAGCGCATCATCCAAGCCGCCCGTGGTGGAGACCTGATCACGGTCCACGGTGATTACGATGCCGACGGCGTTTGCGCCACCTCGATCATGGTCGAGTGCCTGCGTGAGATTGGCGCAACGGTCGACTGGTTCTTGCCGGATCGACGTGGGGGAGGCTATGGAGTCAGTCAGGTCAGCATCGACGAGATGCTCGCCCGCGGTACCTCCTTGATGATCACCGTCGATTGCGGGATCGGATCACGAGATGAGGTCGCGCTCCTACGTGAGAGCGGAATCGACTCTGTCATCACAGATCACCACGAACCACCCCGTGATCTGCCGGACTGCCCGGTGATCCATCCCGCACTGGGTGGTTACCCGTTCACGGGGCTCTGCGGAGCCGGTGTCGCCTACAAGCTCGCGAGCGCACTGAGGAGCGAGTCCGGCATCGAGTCAGACGAAGGTATCGATCTCGTCGCGCTCGCCACGGTTGCCGACCTGGTGCCATTGATCGATGAGAATCGGAGTCTGGTCCAGAGAGGCCTGAACAGGATGCGCACATCTCCGAGGATCGGAATGCGTGCGCTGATGGATGCCGCTGCGGTATCCGCGGACCAGCTCGACGCAGGGGCCTTGGGCTTCCGTCTTGCTCCCCGCATCAACGCTGCAGGACGTCTTTATCGAGCCGATGCAGGCGTGGAGCTCATGCTGAGCAGCGAACCAGCCCGGGCCGCAGCGATCGGCGAGGAACTGAACCGGGCAAATGTCGAACGACGCGCTGTCGAGCGCGAAGTCATGAATGGTGCTGAGGCTTCAAGACGTGAGTTGAACGAAGAGCAATTGGAGGCTCCCGCGCTGGTGATCGCCGGCGAGGGGTGGCATCCCGGCGTGGTGGGAATCGTGGCGTCGCGATTGGTGGAGAAGTACTGGAAACCGGTCGTACTGATCGCACTCGACCAAGGCACCGGCAGGGGGTCGGGCCGGAGTATTCCCGGGTTCGATCTTCTCGACGGAATCTCGGCAGGAGGCGAGTTCCTCGAGCGATTCGGCGGCCACAAGATGGCGGCTGGCCTAGAGATCCGCGCTGATCAGGTGGAGAACTTCCGTGATGCCTTTACGGGCAAGGCGGTAGAGATGCTCGGTGGCGAGCCTCCGGAGAAGGTGACCGAGATCGAAGGGATCGTCGGTGCGGGCGGCGACGGTATCGATATGGAGTTCGCCGAGCAGCTCGATCGATTGGAGCCGTTCGGAATGGGCAATCCTCGTCCGAGGCTCCTCTTCCCATCGGCGAAACTCGGATCGCTCAGGACCATGGGCAAGGATGGGAAGCATGCGAGCTTCGATCTGCACAGCGGCTCAGCAAAGATCAAGGGTGTGGGATTCGGGCTCGCCGGGGAGCTCGAGACGCTGGGCGACGTGCCTGTGGACGTTGAGGTCGAGGTCGATGTAAATCGCTGGAACGACAGCGTCGAGGCACGGGTAGTGGCGCGAGAGGTCGTCCCGCTTCCGGCGGCATCCGAGGGAAACCTACCCGAGCTCTCAGCCGTCATGCTCGACAGCGAGACTTGGTGGAAGCGCCTCGCTGCAGGGGCGTCCGACCCTTTTCCACCGGACACAGCATCGAGCGAGGCCGACCAGGACGGTCTGGACCGGCGAGTAGTCGACAGACGCAGCGCCCCCGTGATTCCCGCAGTGCTCGACCTCGTCTCGACCGGGGATTCGGTTCTGGTGGTCTCCTGTGACGCGATCATGCGCAGAGGCTTGGTTGCTGCAGCTGACCCCTCACGGATAGGCGGGGGGCCTCCGTCGATCGCACCCGGCGCAGCCCGGCCGGAAGCTCTCGAGACCGAGATCCGGTCAGGCGACGTCGTGTTCGCCGATTGGGACGCTGTGCTGGGGCGTCGGGGACAGATCGCGCACTTCACGCACATCGCGGTTGTCGATCCCCCCTGCGACTCCAGCCATCTGGATGTGCTCGCGCGCCAGGACGGCACTGCGGGCGGAGCGGGCTTCCTCCACCTGCTCTGGCACCGTAGGGACACCTCAGCGGCGAAGGCGGCCCTCGACCTCCGCTGGGATCTGCGTTCGGTGGCTGTGGAGATATGGCGGGGGCTCGAGGGAGTCGCTGAGAAGGTCTCTGCGGAGGAGTTCGAGCATGCCCTCCGTAGGAATGAGCCATCCAGAACCCGTCCCCCTGAGGTCGTGGGGCGCGCGCTGAGATCTCTCGAGGAGGCTGGTCAGATCTCGTTCGATCCCTCGTCCTCGCGCCCGGTTCCTTCGATCTCGCCTGGCGGCCGACAGCTGGAGGAGTCGGAGGTCTTTCGTTCGGCCGAAGCCTATCGCGAGCGTGCAGGTGAGTATCTCGTCGAAGCCGCGGATGCGAATGCAGGAATTCTGGCCGAGGCCGCCTGACCCGCCTTCATCAGGCCCTACCCTGTCTCGGATGGAAGGCAGGATCGGACAGACAGGTCAAATCGCGGGCAGTCCTAAGCCTCCGGGCGTCGGGAGTTCGGATAGAGAGCAGGGCTCGCTCCACGATCTGTTTGCGGTCATCCAGGAGCACAGTGCCGGACCCCAGGCTGATCGCGGATTGATCGAGCGTGCCTACGATTTCGCTGGCCGCCAGCATGCTGATCAGGTCAGGCAGTCTGGAGAGCGGTTCATCACCCACCCACTCGAAGTGGCCCAGATCTGCGCCGAGCTCCGACTCGACTCCGAGACGATCGCGGCCGCGCTGCTCCACGACACCGTGGAGGACACCACCGCCAGCATCGAAGAGGTAAGGGAGGAGTTCGGGGATACCGTGGCTCAGTTGGTCGACGGGGTGACGAAACTGACCGAGATCACTTTCCGTAGTCGCGACGAGCGGCAGGCCGAGAACTACCGCAAGATGATGGTCGCGATGGCGAGTGACATCAGGGTGATCCTGATCAAACTCGCAGACCGTCTCCACAACATGCGGACGATCGGGGCCCTGCCGAAGCAGAAACAAACCGAGAAGGCACGTGAGACCCTGGAGGTATTCGCGCCCCTTGCCCACCGTCTGGGAATCCATGCGATCAAGTGGGAGTTGGAGGATCTCGCGTTTGCCACGCTCCATCCCCGCAAGTACGAGGAGATCAAACAGCTGGTGGCACAGCAGCGTCTGGAGCGTGAGTCATATGTGGCATCTGCAGGAGAGACGGTTGCAGCGGAGCTTTCCGCCCTCGGGATCGAAGCCGAGATCTCAGGACGGGCCAAGCACTTCTACTCGATCTATACGAAGATGACCCGAAGGGGGAAGGAGTTCAACGAGATCTTCGATCTGACGGCGATGCGGGTGATCGTCGACT
>JAUMFR010000087.1:0-4138 GCA_032119755.1 Solirubrobacterales bacterium
CCGAATCCTCCGATTCGCAGATCCGACACCAGGCGATGGTCCTCGACTTCCTCGCCTATCTCGAGTTCGAGCGAGGTCTCTCCCGGAACACCCTGTCCGCCTACCGCACCGACCTCTTCCAGTTCGGTGAGTTCCTCGAGAGCCGGAATGCCTCTGTCACGGATGCCAGCACTCAAGACCTGTCGGATTTCCTCGCCGATCTCGCCGAGGGTCCTGAAAGCCAGCTCTCTCCGGCGACCATCAACCGCAAGGCCGCCTGTCTCAGGTCGTTCTACAAACACCTCCGCCGCGAGGAGATCGTGGTCGATGATCCGACCGCACATCTGGCCGTTCCACGACGGAGGCGGCGACTTCCTGAGGTGTTCAGTTATGCAGAGGTGCAGAAGCTCCTGGCTACTCCACGTGGGGATGAGCCGATCGCTCGTCGCGACAGGGCGATCCTCGAAGTGATGTACGCATCCGGCCTTCGTGCCTCCGAGACGATCTCGCTCGAAGTCGGCGACATCGACTTTCGCCAGGGACTCGTGCGGACCGAAGGCAAGGGGTCGAGAGAGAGATTGGTGCCGATCGGTAAGACAGCGCAGACAGCGGTGCGCTCCTATCTCTCCGGAGCGAGAGCCGAACTCCTCCGCTCGCCTGAGGAGAAGGCCCTATTCCTGAACTTCAGAGGGGGTCCGCTCACCAGACAGGGTCTCTACAAGATCATCCGCCGCCGAGCGGCAGAGGCTGGACTATCGGCCAAGTCGAGCCCTCATACGCTCCGACACTCCTTCGCCACGCACCTCCTTTCCGGCGGGTGCGATCTGCGCTCTGTCCAGGAGATGCTCGGCCACGCGGATCTCTCCACCACCCAGCTCTACACCCACCTCTCGGGGGAGGATCTCAAGCAGGCCTACTTCGAAGCTCACCCTCGGGCAAAGGTGAAGAGCGCGGCAAGATAGGCTCCGTGTAGGCCCCTCGAGCAATCGGGCCTGCCGAAGATGCCGGAACTCCCAGAGGTAGAAACGATCAGGCTTCAGCTCGAGCCCGTACTCACAGGCAGGCGGATCGAGCAGTTGGAGGTGCTCGACGAGCGTTGGACCAGGCCCGTGGACCCCGGCAAAGTAGAAACCTCCGTCCAAGGCGCGACCGTGAGCGGCGTCGGGCGCCGGGGCAAATACCTGTTGATCGAGTTCGAGGACGGCTCATCGCTGTCTATCCACCTCCGTATGACCGGAAATCTGCTCGTCGGGTCCGGTCGGGAGGAGGAGGACGTCCCGCCGCGACTGGGGGGTAACCGGCTCTACGAACCGACTCCCGACCTCACCCACCTGCGAGCGCGCTTCACCCTCGACGACTCCTCCACTCTCCTGTTCTGCGACGTGCGCCGATTCGGCCATGCCGTCCACTTCCCGGACCGGGACTCGCGCACCCGGTATCTGGATGACCGCCTCGGTATCGAGCCACTGGATGGGGGTTTGACAGGCGAGAAATTGTTCGAGATCTCCCGTGATCGGCGCACCCCACTCAAGTCCTTCCTGCTCGACCAGCACGGGGTGGCTGGCATCGGGAACATCTATGCCGACGAAGCGCTGCATCGTGCCGGACTCCATCCGCTCTCTCCGGCGGCCTCGATGCGCCCCGAGCACTGCGATGCTCTCGCAGAGGGAATCGTCGATGCACTGCGTCTTGGTCTGGACAACGGCGGGGCGAGTATCGACGACTACCGGAATCTGGCCGGCGAGAAAGGAGAGATGCAGGACGAGTTCCTGGTCCACACACGCGAAGGGGAGGGCTGCCCGCGGTGTGAGGGAGAGGTCTCGCGAATCGTCGTCGCCGGACGCTCCACCTACTACTGCGGCGGTTGTCAGAAACGACTGAGGCGCTCTCCCCGTGGCTCGCGCAAGCGCCGTCCGGTCGGTCGGGCAACTTGATCTCGTGGGACAGTCGAAGACATTCAAGACCGAAGCGGTGGTGCTGCGGAGCATCAGGTACGCCGAGGCCGATCGCATCGTCCACCTCTACTCACCCGAGCACGGGCGGTTGAATGCGATCGCCAAGGGCGCGAGAAAGCCGAAGTCGCGCTTCGGTGGGCGACTCGAGCCTTTCTTCCGGCTCCGTCTGGTCCTCTACAGCGGAAAGGGAGACCTCTCTACCGTGACTTCGGCCCAGACGCTCGAGGGGTATCCGGATTTGCGAGGTAGTGGTACTGCCCTTACGGCCGCTGCCCGTTCCTGCGACGCCGTGTTGAGGCTCTTCGACACCGGTGATCCGAACGACGCCGCCTACAACCTCCTCTGCAACTACCTGTCGTTGATCGATTCCAACCCCGACCGCGCTTCCGATCGCGGCCTCGCCTTGACCTTCAGACTCAAGTTGGCCCTCGCCGCAGGGTTCTCGCCTGAGCTCGCCGGGTGCGCTCGCTGCGGCGAGATCGATCAGCTGACGGCGTTCTCCGGTTCCGCCGGAGGCGTGGTCTGCGCCAGTTGCCAGGGGGATGGGTTCGTCTTCGATCGCGAATCGCACGCGTTCATGGTCCAGGCGCTGGCCAAGCCATTGACCGACTCTCCGGCCGCCGAGGGTCAGACCGCTCAGCAGGTCGAGCGTGCGATCGGTGAGACCCTGGAGCATCACGCACACGTGCAGTTGCGAGCCGCTGCCTGAAGTGCCGCGAGAAACGGGGGCGTCCGGTAACGACAACCTCTGCCGACTTAGAATCGAGAGAGGTCGTGAATCGGGTGAACACAGATACGGAAGGGGGAGTGCCGCCTGCGGCCACACCTCTGTCGGAGCGCGTCCGCGCATGGGAGGAGGAGTTCCATTGGGATCTCGCGACCCCGTCGTATCCCGCACTGCGCGTCGATGCCGAGCCGGACAGTCCTTACCGCACGCCCTTCCAGCGGGACCGGGACCGGATCGTCCATTCGAAGGCGTTCAGGCGCCTCAAACACAAGACCCAGGTCTTCGTGGCCCCGGAGGGCGACCACTATCGGACCCGCCTCACCCACACCCTGGAGGCATGCGGCATCTCCCGGACGGTCGCTCGCGCGCTCGGGCTGAACGAGGACCTGACCGAGGCCATCGGCCTTGGTCACGATCTCGGCCACCCGCCCTTCGGCCACATCGGTGAGGAGGTCCTCGACGAGGCTCTCACCGAGCAGGGCCGGGGCTTCCGTCACAACGAGCACTCTCTCCGTATCGTCGAGTCGCTCGAGCGTGACGGTAGTGGACTGAATCTGACCGAGCAGGTTCGCGACGGGATCCTCAACCACACCGGTTCTGATCGACCGGCGACCCTGGAGGGGCGTGTGGTGAAGATCGTCGATCGCATCGCCTACATCAACCACGACATCGACGACGCCCTGCGCGCGGGCATCCTCGCGGACGGAGACCTTCCGGCCGCTCAGATCGAGCTGCTGGGCCCGACCGGCTCTGACAGGATCAGCACGCTGGTGGCCGACATGATCGACAGTTCGATGAAGGCCGGAGACATCGTGCAGGGTGAGGAAACAGGCGGTGCGATGCTTCGGCTGCGCAAGTTCATGTTCGACCGTGTCTACCTCGGCCCCGAGGCTCGCAGTGAGCAGGAGAGGGTAAGGACAGCGTTGCGGTCTCTCTTCGACCACTACCTGGCCCACCCGGAAGAGGTGCCTGTACTAGACCCCGATGCGGATGAGCTACAGAGGGTCACCGACTATCTCGCGGGGATGACAGACCGCTTCGCGATAGCGACATTCAAGGACTTGGCCCTGCCGGAGGAGTCGAGGCTCTAGATGGCGATGATCTCCCGTGACAGCGTCGACAAGGTGAAGGATGCCGCAGACATGGTCGAGGTCGTTTCGGCGCATACCGAACTCAAACAGCAGGGACAGCGTTTCTCCGGCCTCTGCCCCTTCCATGACGAGCGCACCCCTTCCTTCTCGGTCGATGCGACAGACAAGCTCTACTACTGCTTCGGCTGCGAGGCTTCAGGCGACCTCTTCCGGTTCGTCCAGGAGCAGGAGGGCCTCTCGTTCCCCGAGGCGGTCGAGTGGTTGGCAGAGCGGTACGGGGTGGAGCTCGAGAGAGAGGCCGAAGACCCAAGGGCGGAACAGGCCCGAAAGAGGAGGACCCGGCTCTACGACCTGCTCGCGCGGACCTCGGAGTTCTACGCCTCCTT
>JAUMFR010000088.1:0-7473 GCA_032119755.1 Solirubrobacterales bacterium
TTGCCCCTCGCCAGTACACGGAGGTGTTTGCCGAGGCA
This sequence comes from Solirubrobacterales bacterium, assembly GCA_032119755.1. GTDB lineage: Bacteria > Actinomycetota > Thermoleophilia > Solirubrobacterales > 70-9 > CAIUSP01. Next base: position 39 of record JAUMFR010000088.1, read on the forward strand.
CTCGTGGAAGAAGCCCGTCGAGACAAGCGGGTGATGGGGATCACGGCGGCGATGGCAGGGGGAACCGGACTCGATCGTCTGCAGCGAGAGCTGCCCGAGCAGTACATCGACGTCGGCATCGCTGAGCAGGAGGCAGTTCTCTATGCGTCGGGTTTGGCGATACAGGGCGCCAAGCCGGTCTGCGCCATCTACTCGACCTTCCTCCAGCGTGCCTTCGACCAACTCGTCCATGACGTGTCGCTGCAGAGCCTCAATGTCGTGTTCGCGATGGACCGTGCCGGTCTCGTTGGCGACGACGGTCCGACTCACCATGGAGTGTTCGACCTCTCCTACTTCCTCCCGCTGCCGAATATGGTGGTCATGGCGCCCAGAGACGAGGCGATGCTCGTCCATATGCTCCGTACCGCACTCCTCCATGACGCAGGCCCGGTAGCACTTCGATACCCGCGTGGTGTCGCTGAGGGTGTCCCGATGCCGGAAGCTCCCGAACCGATAGATATCGGCAGGGGTGAACTGCTGCTCCCGGGAGACCGTGTCGCCCTGTTGGGATACGGGTATGGAGTGCAGGTTGCGCTTCGAGCGGCGGAGGGGCTCCGAGGAGAGGGAATCGAGCCTACCGTCGCCGACGCCCGCTTTGCCAAACCGCTCGATGCCGAGCTGATCGATTCGTTGGCCTCCGAGCACGAGCTAGTGGTCACACTGGAGGAGAATGTCCTTCCAGGAGGCTTTGGTGCTGCGGTGCTGGATCGAGTCGAGGACTCCCTTGCCGGCAGGTCGCGTGGCAGGGTTGTGAGGATCGGTCTGCCGGACCGATTCGTTACACATGGCAAGCCCGATCTCCTGCGCAGCGAGGTCGGTTTCACCGGCGATGCGGTGGCAGCGAGGGTGCTATCCGAGTTGGGCCTCGGCAAGACGGTCTCCTAGCTCGAAGCCGCGCTTCGATCCGGATCTCACGACTGTGCCGGATCTCACACACACCGCTTCCTCTGGCTCCTAGAGTCCTACTCAGACTTCAGGTTGAAAGTAGATACCGCAGTTGAGTTGTTCGCGGCAATCGCTCCAACCGCTTCCCATAGACACATATATCTCTCCTCCCTGTAGTACGAAAACACCCCGCTTGCGGGGTGTTTTCCGTTGCGGGTGGCATTGCTCCACGCGGCGCCTGCGTCGCTACCGTTGTCTGGATGAAGAAACGCGTCGACACAGTGATCGCCGACCGGGGATTGGCACCCTCTCGGTCCGCCGCGGCGCGTTCTGTGCGGGCCGGGCAGGTGCGGGTGGGATCTGACGGCCCGGTACTCCTGCGTCCCTCGGATCTGGTCGAGACCGATGCCGATCTGGTGGTGACCGGTGGCGACGCGTACGTGTCGAGGGGCGGAGAGAAGCTCGCCAACGCCTTGGACGCTCTGCCCGGTCTCGACCCGGCCGGACGAACCTGCCTCGACATCGGTGCCAGCACCGGCGGGTTCACCGACTGTCTGCTGCAGAGGGGTGCGAAGCAGGTCATGGCTCTCGATGTCGGCCACGGTCAACTCGACTGGCGACTCAGGAACGACGACCGAGTGAGGGTGGTCGAGGACTTCAATGCGCGCGAGCTCTCGCCAGATCTCTTCGATCGTCAGCCCGACCTGGTGACGATAGATGTCTCGTTCATCTCCCTGACGAAGATGTTGGCTCCCGTCGTGTCCTCGGCTGCCGACGGCTTCGACCTGCTCGCGATGGTCAAGCCCCAGTTCGAACTGGGGCGCAAGCGGGTAGGGCGTGGCGGAGTCGTGCGGGAGCCCGCTGCCCGCGCGGAAGCGGTGCTGATGGTCGCCGAGGCTGCGCGTGCCGAGGGACTGCATGTCCGAGGTTTTGCCGCTTCCGGTCTGACCGGTCCCAAGGGTAATCGTGAGACCTTCATCTGGTGTGATCGCGAGGGCCCCGAACCCGATTCCCTCGAGGCGGCGCTCTCGGAGGTCGAGGTCTGATGAGTCCGTTCGAGATCCGCCGGGCAACCTTGATCAGCCACCGTCAACCCGTAAACGTCGGTGACGCAATCACCAAGACGGTCGCGGCTGCCGAAGTCTCCGGGGTGGAGTTGGTCGTATCTGACGAGGAGATCGCAAAGCATCCCGAGGCGCTTTCCGGGGCCGTCAGGAGCGGGGAGACCCCCATGGACGTGGATCTCTGTCTGGTCCTCGGAGGCGATGGGACCCTGCTGCACGCCCTCCGGACGCTCGCGGGAAGCGACGTCCCTGTCTTCGGTATCAACTTCGGCACCGTCGGGTTCCTCGCGGCCTCGGAGCGCGATCAGATCGCCGACGGACTCGAGAAGGCGTTCGCCGGAGAGTTCAGAGCACTCCGCCTGCCAGGGCTGGAGCTGACCGGGGGCGGCTCCGGCAACCGGCTGGGGCTGAACGACATCAGCTTCTCGCGGCTTCCTCAGGATCGGGTGGCCGAGATCTCGTACCGGATCGCGGGCGAGGAGGTCGGGCACGTGCGCTGCGACGGGCTGGTTGCGGCCACCCCTGCAGGGTCGACCGGTTACAACCTGGCGAACGGGGGTCCCATCCTCGCTTGGGGCGTGGAGGGGTATGTGGTGAGCTTCATCGCACCCCATACCCTGACCGCAAGAGCGCTTGTAGTCGCCCCCGACGATGTCCTGCACGTGGGGAACGCCGCCGGACAGGATTCAGTCGCTGTCTCGATCGACGGAGTGCACAACTGTGAACTGGCTCCTGGAGAAGAGGTGGAGGTTCACTTTCGGGACGATGTCGGTGTGCTGGCTCAGCTCGAGGGTTCCAGTTTCTATCAGCGAATCGGCGAGAAGTTCGGAACGCTCTCCCGCTGAGCGACAGGTCGGGAGTCGCACGATCTCACCCGCTCCGGGGCTAATCCGTCGGCTCCTCCCGTTAGAACGGGACGTGTGCTGCTCGAGATTCGGATAGAAAACCTGCTGTTGATCGACAGGGCCGAGCTCCGGCTCGGTCCGGGTTTGAACTCGATCACGGGGGAGACCGGTGCCGGCAAAACTGTGCTGGCCCACTCACTGGATCTGATCATGGGTGGAAAGGCGCGCCCCAACATCGTCAGGCCCGGCGCCAGTGAGGCCTACGTGGAGGGCATATTCGAACTCCCTCCGGGCTTGCTCTCCGACCCCGACCTCTCCGAGATAGCCGAGCGCCTGCCGGAAGGTACGGATGAGATCTCGCTCGGTCGGCGCGTCTCGGCTGGTGGGCGGACCAGTGCGTTCATACAGGGGCGTTCGGCTTCTGCCGCCGACCTCCAGTCGCTCGGCTCGCGGTTGCTGGCTTTCTACGGACAGCATGAACACCGCAAGTTGACGCTGGCCTCTACCCAGATGGACACCCTCGACGGCTTCATCGGCTCGAGCCAGATCGAGTTGCGCGAGGGTCATCGAGAGGTGCATGCCGTCGTCACCGAGCTGGAGCGCCAACTCCACGACCTCCGCGAGCGCTCCGGTGCACGAGAGAGGGATATCGACCTCCTCCGCTTCGAGCTGTCAGAGATCGAGGCTGCCGAGCTCGATCCTGGCGAGGAGGCTGAGCTCGAAGAGACCAGGTTCCGGCTCCGTCACTCCGAGGGCTTGAGGTCAGCGGCTTCATCTTCACAGGCCGCTCTCGCAGGATCGAGCGATGAAGGTGGCGGAGCCACCGACGCGATCGGCAGAGTGGTTGGCGAGCTTGCCGGGGTCGAGGGGGTGGACGCCGAGCTGGACGCTTTCGCGGTTCGCGCGAGGGCTCTGGAGGTAGAGATAGGAGAGATGGCAGCTGAACTCCGCTCCTACGCAGATGCGATCGACTCGGACCCTGCCTCTCTACAGCAGGTAGAAGAGCGCCTCGATCTGATCGATCGCCTCAAGCGGAAGCACGGAGGAACGCTGGAATCGGTCCTCGCGCATGGGGAACATTGCCGTGGCGAGATCGAAGCGCTGGAAGGAGGTGAGGAGATGAGCGAACAGTTGGAGGCCGAGTTGGTCGAGGCCACAACCAGCCGCGAGCGCATTGCCGCCGATCTCTCCGCCGCCCGCCGCAAGTCCGCACCAGCGCTCGAGGAGAAGGTCGCGGCAGAGTTGGACCGTCTGGCCATGTCAGGGGCTCGCCTCGAGGTATCCGTGGAGGAGAATCCCGAGAGCCCCGGTCCGTGGGGTTCAGACAGGGTCGAATTCAGAGTTGCAACCAACCCGGGGATGCCGGTTTCTCCGCTGCGCGATGCCGCCTCTGGTGGCGAGATGTCCAGGGTCCTCCTCGCGCTGGTCAAGCAGGCAGGAGGTTCGGCGGGGCAGACGTTCGTCTTCGACGAGATCGATGCCGGAATCGGGGGGAACACCGCGAAGTCGGTCGGCGAAGCCCTGCGCGAACTCGGCGAAGCCGGCCAAGTCCTCTGCATCACTCATCTGGCCCAGGTGGCCTCGTTGGCCGGTACCCACTTCAGGATCGAGAAGACCGTGGAAGGGGAGAACGCGGTTGCCAAGGTCGAGCAGGTGGAGGGCGAGAAGCTAGTCGCTGAGATAGTCCGGATGCTCGGTGGTGAGGACGAGAAGGGCGCGATCGGCAAGCACGCGCGAGAGTTGCTCGAAGCAGCTTGAGTGAGCCGAGGCCGCATCCAGCGGGATCCGATGCAGGTGATGTCGTGACTTCCGCTCCCCGGTGGACTAGACTCGCGCGCGAGTTGATGAGGCCCCTCAGATGACGCAAAGCCAGCAAGGTGAGACGAAGTTCATCTTCGTAACCGGCGGCGTCGTCTCCTCCCTCGGCAAGGGGATAGCGGCGGCCTCGATAGGCCGACTCCTCGTTGCGCGCGGCTACCGGGTCCAACTGCAGAAGTTCGATCCCTACATCAATGTCGACCCCGGCACGATGAGTCCCTTCCAGCACGGTGAGGTCTTCGTGACAGAGGACGGAGCCGAGGCGGATCTAGACCTCGGCCACTACGAGCGCTTCACCGACGAGAACGCTTCACGTGCCTCGAATGTGACGGCGGGTGCCGTCTACAACTCGGTGATCAAGAGAGAGAGGAGGGGTGATTACCTCGGCGCGACGGTCCAAGTCATCCCCCACATCACCGACGAGATCAAGAGCCGTATCCGCATCGTCGCGGAGTCACAGTCGGTCGACTTCGTGATCACGGAGATCGGGGGTACCGTCGGCGACATCGAGTCGTTGCCATTCCTCGAGGCCATCCGCCAGTTCTACACCGATCTCGGCCCCAAACGCTGCATGTTCATCCATCTCACCCTGGTCCCGTGGATCGGGCACGCGGGAGAGATGAAGACCAAGCCGACCCAGCATTCGGTCAACGAGTTGAGGCGGATCGGTATCCAGCCGCACGCGCTGGTCTGCAGGTCGGAGAGGGGACTCGATAGGGACATTCGCAAGAAGATCGCTCTATTCGCCAGCCTTCCGGTCGAAGCCGTGGTCTCCGCCATGGACGTCGACAACACCTACAAGATCCCACTCGTGTTCCGTGCGGAGGGGATGGACGATCTCGTCTTCGATCACTTCAACATCGACGCTCCGGTTCCGGATCTCGGGGACTGGGAGGAGATGGTTCGGCGAGCGGAAGACGCCAAGGGCAAGAAGGTGAAGATCGCTTTGGTCGGAAAGTACGTTGAGCTTGCGGACGCTTACAAATCGGTCAGCGAGGCACTCACTCACGCGGGATGGATGTACGGAGTGGAAGCAGAGACCGTTCTGGTCAACTCCGAAGAGATCGATTCCTCGGAGCTCGAGTCCGCCGATGGCATCCTGATCCCGGGTGGTTTCGGCGAGCGGGGGATAGAGGGGAAGATCGAGGCAACCAGGATCGCCCGGGAGAACGGTATCCCCTTCCTCGGAATCTGCCTCGGGATGCAGATCGCCGTGATCGAGTTCGCGCGCCACATCGCGGGAATGGAAGGTGCGAACTCCTCTGAACTCGATCCCGAAACTCCGTTCCCGGTGGTGGATCTGCTTCCCGAGCAGAAGGAGATCTCCGACATGGGCGGGACGATGCGACTGGGTGCTGATCCGGTCAAGCTCCACGACTCCACCAGAGCGAGGGAGATCTTCGGGGAGGCAGTCGTCTACAAGCGGCACCGCCATCGCTATGAGGTGAACAACCAGCTTCGCCGCCGGATCGAAGATGCGGGCCTGGTGGTGAGCGGGACCTCTCCCGACGAGCGCCTGGTCGAGATCGTCGAAATTCCTGACCACCCGTTCTTCGTCGCATCCCAGTTCCACCCTGAGTTCAACTCCCGCCCGACCGATCCCGAGCCTCTGTTCCGGGAGTTCGTCGGTGCGGCTTCCGCCAGGGCGGCCGAGTTCGGTCACGGTGAGCAGGCAGGCGACGATTCCGAGCAGGGAACCGAAGGCGCCGATCAACCGGCAACCGCCTGACCCGCCCTTGATGGGCGACGACTCACCGACCGACCGCCCCGTTGAAGCCAGTTTCACGGGCGAAGGCGCAGCCGCAGCGGCCAAGGCGGCGGAGGAGGCGCTTGCCAAGGCAATTCCCGACGATGCTGAGATCGAGGCAAAGCTCGACGACCTCGAGCTGCGAGCCGTCGCGAGGGCCGAGCGGATGGATGCACTGCTCGGAGCCGTCGAGGCGGCAGTAGATGCGGTCGTAGCCGCTGCCGGTGAGCACGGCGCAGGTGTCGATGTGCGCGCCGAGCGTGAAGAGAAACCTGCCAAGGACCAGCCCGAAGACGCCTAGCATTTCGAGCTGTGTCGGAAGACCGCCCAATAACTGACTCCGCAGGTTCGACGGAAGAAGGACAGGGTCAGGATGATCGGCGCCTCGAATCGCGCCCCCTGGAGAGGGTCGGCGGCAAGCTCTTGGTCACTACGTCGTTCTTCTCGGTGCGAAACGAACGCTTTCGGCACCCGGACGGCGGCACCTCCCAGCGCGATCTCGTGGTCCATCCCGGATCGGTGGGGATCGTCGCTCATGACGGCTCCCACGTGTACATGGTCCGCCAGCCACGCGAAGCGGTCGGAGAGGCGGATCTGCTCGAGATACCGGCTGGCACCCGTGACCAGGAGAGGGAATCAGCTTTGGAGTGCGCTCAGCGTGAGCTCGCAGAGGAGATCAGTCGCTCGGCAGGTGACTGGGAGGAGCTGCGTACCATCTACACCAGCCCAGGGTTCACCAGCGAGGCGGTGGTCCTCTTCATGGCCAGCGAGCTCTACGAGATCGAGCAGCCGGAGCGACCTGAGGAGCATCTGGAGGTGGTCCGGTTTCCGTTTACCGATCTCGACTTCCTGATCGAGAGATGTCGAGACGCCAAGTCGATCATCGGCCTCTCGCTTTTGCGTCAGCGCCTGCAGGCGCCGGGGCGTGAGGCCTGGAGGGATGCGCCTTCCGGCTGAGTCGGTCTTGCGGGTCTCCGTTCACGGGCAGGGAGAGGCGCACGGGCGGTGAAAGCGAAGGTGATGAGCGTTCAGACACC
>JAUMFR010000089.1:0-2002 GCA_032119755.1 Solirubrobacterales bacterium
AAAGATTCGACAAGTCCGAGCCCGGAGAGGCGCGAGAACTTCGCCCGGAAGATCAGCCGACGATGGAGCACAAGGTCACAGGCGAAGTCGGCATCGACTGGCGTGCGACTGCGGTGGGCAACGCTTCGCCGCCGATTCGGATCGTCGGCCGCGCACCCCGCTGGCAGGGCCAGTTCCGCGTGGACCGCTGACTTCGAGAGGACTCGCTCGACAGACGCTTCTAGTGTAGGAATCCCGAAGTGGAAGTCCTGAGGGACAAGCGGGTCCGCAGACTGTTCGTGGCAGTGGGCGGCGAGTACGCGGCCGAGGCGCTTCTGGTGGTCCTGCTTACGCTGACTGCCCTCGACAGCGGACCAGGAGGAGTCACCGCTGTGCTCGTGGCGCAGGGCATCCCGAGGGCTGTGCTCCTGCCCTTTGGCGGGCTGATCAGCGACCGACTCGGCGCCGCAATGGTCGCGCCGATTACCGCGGCCCTGCGAGCCGTCCTGCTGCTCGGCATCGCGGGGGCGGTCATCGCTTCACCTGAGGTGCCGATCCTGCTCCTCGCCGTAGCGGGAGCGTTGCTTGGAGTCATCGATTCGATCTCCTATCCGGCGTCCATGGCCTTGGTGCCGGCCGTAGCACCAAAGAACTCGCTGGCGAAGGTCAATACGGGGATCAGCGGGATCGAGAGCATCGGGGATCTAGTCGGACCGGTTGCCGCCGCCGGACTCTACGCACTGATTGGTCCGGGAGCCTCGCTCGCGGTGGTGGCAGCCCTGGCGCTGCTTTCGGCGCTCGGTTTCGCCGTCCTTGCCCGCTCTGGCATCCCGGCAGAGGAGGCATCGGAGATAACTCCACGGGCCTTCTTCGATGGACTCAGATTCGCCTGGAGTGAGGAATCGATACGAAGACCGCTCCTCGGCCTCGCCTCCGCCGGGCTCCTTCTGGTCGGCCCGGTGATGGTCGGAGGAGCAGTGATGGCCGAGGAGAGGTTTGGGGACCGTGCACAACTCGGTTACATCTTGGCCGGGTTCGGACTCGGTTCGCTGATCGGGCTGGCCCTCGCTCCAAAGCTCGCCGCGCGCTATTCGCCAACTGTTCCCTCCATCGCGGGGATCGGTCTCGGGCTCGGGCTGGTGGCGGTATCTCTGGCTCCCAGCGTCGCCATCGCGGCATCGGCAGCAGCAGCGATGGGACTGGTGGTCGGCTCGACCTGGGTTGCATTCGTCACCTGGATCCAGGAGAAGACGCCTGGCTCGATGCGCGGCCGGATGATGTCGATCGTTGCCTTCGCCTTCCTGGCTCTCGACCCGCTCTCCTACGCGGTCGCCGGAATGCTGCTCCCTCTTGGCTTCCAGTTGGCGATGCTCATACCCGGACTGCTTCTGGCACTGATCGCGCTGGCCTTCTGGCCCCGTGGGCGACCGGGAGCCGGCTGACGAACTCTCTTCGGGTCCGCGGGCCTTCTAGACCGCGAACTTGTAGCCGAGGCGACGGACCGTCAGAACGAGTTCCGGCTTCTGCGGATCGACCTCCACCTTCTGACGGAGATTCGAGATGTGGACATCGCAGGCTCGGACATCACCTTTGAATTCGGTCTGCCAGAGCTCCTCCATGATCTGTCGGCGGGAGTAGACCTCACCGGGATTCTCGACCAGGAGGCGGAGCACCTGGAATTCCGAGCGGGTGAGCTTGACCGGTTGCCCGCGAACGCTGACCGAGTGACGAGCGAGATCGATCTCTACCGGACCGGTACTCAACCTGGCCGGAGCACCCGGGGGGTTCGACGAGCGATCCAGCTCTCGTCGTCGTAACTGCGCCCTGATCCGACCGGTCAACTCCCGCAGGGAGAAAGGCTTGGTCACGTAGTCATCGGCGCCCGATTCGAGCCCTTCGACCTTGTCTGCCTCCGAGTCCTTCGCGGTCAGCAGGATGATCGGGACCGCGCTGGTCTGACGGACCTCGCGGCAGACCTCGAGGCCGCTCTTGCCGGGCATCATGATGTCGAGCACCAGCAGGT
>JAUMFR010000090.1:0-1525 GCA_032119755.1 Solirubrobacterales bacterium
TGGTGACAGCTGGCATCTGGCCGATCCGTAACCTCGTGCTCTCGGGTAATCCGATCCCCTGGCTGCAATCGTTCGGACCGCTCGACCTCCCCGGTCCGGGACGGGGTCTGGAGGGCCGCGATCCGTACAGCGTTGCCCACTACATCTTCGTCAACCCCGACGGTGAGGTCTGGGGCACTTACATCCTGGACGGCCTGCACAACGTGCTCGGGCCGGTCTGGATCCCGATCTTGCTGGGTTCGGCGCTCGGGGCGCTGATCGCTCTGATCAGGCCCCGTATCGGCACGGTCCGTGCCCTTGGAGCGGCCGCGGCGGTTGGAGCGATCACCTACGTGTTCACGCCGCTCACTGCTGCAGGCCCGGAGGGCGATCCCTTCTCGTTCACCGCCAACCTCCGCTATCTGCTCCCTGCCTTGACGCTGGGCCTCTGTCTGCTTCCACTGGAACCGCGCCTCACCCCCGATCGCGCCAAGACCCCTCTGCTGGCCGGTGGCCTGTTCGCTCTGATACTGACCGGCTTGTTCTCGGATTCCGCGGCGAGCTGGGGCGAGGCATTCTCCTCGGTTCCCTGGGCCCTGCTCGTGGGGCTAGTGCTGGTCGCGACGGTGGCACTGGTCTGGCGTGTCAGCGTCCGGCACGGGGTCAGGGCCGCGCTGGTGGCCCTGGTCGCGATCGTTCTGGTCGGCGTCGGTGCCTTCTGGGCGTTCTCCGCTGACTATCTGAACAACCGCTACTCACGGGACTTCTTCTCCTTCCAGCCTGACGGCGTCGCTGTCTGGGCAAAGCCTCTGGAGGACGAGCGGATCGCGGTGGTCGGCTCGAGCGGGGCATTCACCCAGTACACGCTCTACGGCGACGATCTCAGTAACCATGTCCAGTACCTTGGCCGCAGGGCGCCCGGGGGAGATTTCAGGGCGATCACCAACTGCGCCGGATTGCTGGAGGCGCTCGACCAAGGGAACTACGACTACCTGGTGACCACGCCGACACTAGATCTCAATCGCCCGACCGTCCTCACCGCTTCCCCTGAGCGGATCTGGGTTCTCGGCAACACAGGCCTGCGGGAGATCCGGCAGAACGGACTTTCGAGCGTATTCGAGATAACGGGAGATCTATCCGATTCGGGGTGCCGGCCCGGATGAGCGTCTGGCATTGGATCACCGGAGTGATCGGGATGTCAGTGATCGTCCTCTCGCTGGGCTACGCCGCGGTGGTGCTCCGACGCTGGGCGCTCCCGGGATGGGGTGGATCACCGGCACGGCTGGCCGAGTTGACCCTGGCTCTCGCGGCCCTGTTCGCGATTGCCCAGATCCTAGGGGTCATCGGGCTCCTCCAGGCGCCCCTGCTGGTCGCCGCATCGGCGATCGTGGGTATGGGGGCGGTCCGGTTGGGGCGAACGATCAAACCTTCATCCGCGATCTCTCCGCCTGCACCGTCCCGAAGCAGGGGAGAGGTCCTCACGGCTGCAGCCTTCGCTTTCGCAGTCGTCGTCCAGTGGGCTGGACCGGTGCTCACCTCCCTCGAT
>JAUMFR010000090.1:1535-2713 GCA_032119755.1 Solirubrobacterales bacterium
ATCGGGGCATGTATGGAGGCGACACGCTGTGGTACCACCTTCCATTCTCCGCGCACATGGTGCAGACGGGTTCGACCGTCTCGCTCCTCTATGTCGACACCCTCTACTCGAACTGGTTCTATCCGCAGAACTCGGAACTGCTCCACGCACTGGGAATGCTCCTGGTCGGTGATGACTACCTCTCTCCTCTGATCAACCTCGGTTGGTTGCTGATCGCACTCCTCGCCGGTTGGTGCCTCGGTCGCCCTTGGGGGGTCGCCGCGCCCTCCAGCGCCGCAGTGGCCGTGCTGATGTCCACCGAGTTGATGTTCTCCCGTCAGCCGGGTAATGCCAACAACGACGTGATCGTGGTGGCTCTGCTGCTCGCTGCGGCAGCGATCCTCGCGAACAGTTGGTGGCAGCGGGCCGGGGTGGAACCAAAACCGGGGGAGAGAGACCCGGCTCTGGCATCGTTCGCGCCGGGAGCGGTGGTCACGGCCGGTCTGGCCATCGGCCTCTCGGTCGGCACGAAACTCAATCTCGCTGCCATCGCCCTTGCTCTTACCGTCGGGGTGATCGTCCTGACCGGCAAAGGCGAGCGGTTGCGGACCGCGGGAATCTGGATCGCGAGTTCGGTCCTGATCGGAGCCTCCTGGTTCATCCGCAACGCGGTCGAGGCCGGAAACCCTCTTCCGTGGTTCGGGGTTGGTCCTCTAGAGAAGGTGGGGAGCTTCGAGGGACGGGACCCCTACTCGATTGCCCACTACCTGACCGATTTCGATGTCTGGGGAACCTGGTTCGCCCCCGGTCTCGCGGAGCGTCTCGGCTACCTCTGGCCACTCGTCTTGCTCCTGTCGGCTGCCGGCATGGCGCTCACCATCTTCTCCCGGAGCAGAGTCCTGCGGATGCTCGGGGCAGTCGCCCTCGTTGGCTTCGTCGCCTACTTCCTCACGCCACTCGGTGCAGCAGGGCCCGAGGGCGCTCCCACCGCCTTCCGGCTCAACATCAGATACGCGGCCCCTGCCTTCGCGCTCGCTCTGTGCCTGGTCGCTGTGCCTCCGGGGTTCCTCGCCGGCCACCGGGACAGATGGCGGATCGGTGTGTTGATTACGCTCGCTCTGGTGATGGTGGTCGGGAACCTCTACTTCGCCGAACTCGATTACAGCCGGATCGTCGGTTCGATCTTCGTCGGAGTCGTG
>JAUMFR010000091.1:0-2149 GCA_032119755.1 Solirubrobacterales bacterium
AGATCCTCGTCGGGGGAGAACCTGACCGCATCCTTGATCAGATCCCTCGGGTAGGCGGCAAAGAGTCGCTTCGGCCCGCCGGCGGCAAGGTGCTCGACCGGAATGCCCGTGGTCCCAGCGAGCGGTCCGAGCTTGATCACCGCCCAACGTGGTTGAGAGTCGGTCGCGTCGAGATGGATACCGACCACCCGGCCGAGCGACCTCTCGCCCATCCCGTCGACCCTTCGCCCGATCCACTTCGACGTCTCATCGGCCGTCGGCAGCTTGCGCTCGGTCGGCTTCGGCGACTTTGCCTTTGACTTGCTCCCCGACCTCTTCTTCGACTCAGCCATTCTTCTCCCGTAGTGCGAGTAACTCCTCGGCAGCGCTCGCTGGATCGATCTCCCGCGAGACGACACGCTCCAGCAAGGCGGAGATCTCCGGGTCCTCTGCGACCGTTGCCTCGAGCCCGCGCCTCACTCTGGAGATGGCCAACTCGAGCACCTCGTTTCGCAGATTCCTCGCTCGGCGCTCTGCGAGCGTTCCCTCGGCCTCGATATGAGCGCGGTGCTCGGCGATTGCTGCGGCCAGCTCTGCCACGCCCTCTCCCCTTGCCGCCTCGGTGCGGAGGATCGGGATCTTCCACGAAACTGACGGCCCGAGTGAGAGCACACCGCGGATCTCGCGGATCATGGTGTCGGTCATCGGATGATCGGACTTGTTGATCACGATGATGTCCGGGATCTCCATCACACCGGCCTTAAGAGCCTGGATCGAGTCGCCCGATCCTGGCATCAGGACCAGCACGATCGTGTCGGCGTGATCGACCACGTCTATCTCGCCCTGTCCCACCCCGACCGTCTCGACCAAAACATCGTCCTTGCCTGACGCGTCCATCAGCAGCGCGGCCTGCAAAGAGGCCTCGGCCAGCCCGCCGAGTGCACCGCGAGAGGCCATAGAGCGGATGAACACCCCGTCGTCGAGGAAGTGCTCGGTAAGTCGAATGCGGTCGCCGAGCAGCGCCCCCTGTGTGAACGGGCTCGAGGGATCGATCGAGAGCACCGCAACCTGGTGATCCGAGCGCCGGAGCTCGGCGGTCAGCGCTCCGATCAGGGTGCTCTTGCCCACTCCGGGCGGGCCGGTGAAGCCGACCACGCTGGCGCTGCCTGTCTTGGGGAAGACCTCCCGGACCAGTTCCCAGCCGGCGGGGTCGTCGTTTTCGATCAGGGTGATCGCCCTCGCAAGCGCCCGCTTGTCGCCCGCGAGCAGCGGGGCCACCAAGTCGGCGGAGTTGAGCTGTTTCGATCCCATTGGCGATGAGTCTAGAGCCGACCTCCGAGCGCAAGCGCGCACGAGCCCTGGCTGCCTATGATCCGGCGCCGTGGGCCGTCTGATCGGACATATCACCCGTAACCGCATGTACACGCCTGAGTACATCCGGCTGGGCTTCCGATACGCGTGGCGCCGCTTCTTCACCAGATCCGGCTGGCGCTGGCAGACCGAGGGACCGATCTTCTTCGGCAAGCGCCTGCAGATCCAGATCGGCAAGAAGGCAACCGTCAAGTTCGGCCGCCACAGCTGGATCGGCGACGGCACGAAGATCCGCTGCCACGAGGGCGAGGTGGAGATCGGCCGCAAGACCGTCTTCGGTCAGGAGTGCACCATCTCCGCCTACAAGCGGGTCAGGATCGGCGACGAGTGCGTGATCGCAGACCGGGCAATGTTCATCGACTTCGATCACGGCGTGGTAGAGGTCGACCGCCCGATTCGCGAGCAAGGCATCTACACGCGCGAGGTGGAGGTCGGCTCGAACGTCTGGATCGGCTACGGGGCCTGCATCCTGCGCGGGGTCAAGGTGGGAGACAACTCGATCATCGGAGCGAACGCAGTGGTAACGAAAGATGTACCTGCAAATGCGGTGGTCGGGGGCATCCCGGCCCGGATCCTGAGGATGCGGGACGAGCCCGAGAGTCTCAGCTGGCGTAACCCCGTGGAGCCCGGGCCTGAGACTGAGCCACCCTCGCAGCAGTCGCCTGCTGCTTAAGGGACGTTGCGCGGAGACTGATCGAGCAGGCGCCCGTATGCAGCGGCGGTCCGCTCGGCCACCTCCTGCCAGTCGAACCGGCGCAGGTGCTCGTGAGCCTCGGCGATCAGGCTCTTGCCGAGGGCT
>JAUMFR010000092.1:0-8049 GCA_032119755.1 Solirubrobacterales bacterium
AAACTCGCTCCTCTATGAGGGTGTCGCGCCGATATTCGTTGACGTCGACCCCATGACCCTCTGTATCGACCCGGACCAGATCGAATCGGCCCTCGATAAGTCCACGGTCGGAGTTCTCCCGGTACACATCTTCGGCTGGCCCGCTGCGATGCCGGAGATCGAGCAGATTGCATCCTCCCATGGTCTGGGAGTACTCGAAGACGCCTGTCAGGCGCTCGGCTCGGTCTGCTCTGACGGGAGGATGGTCGGCGCCCGAGGTAACGCATCGATCTTCGCCTTCTACGCGAACAAGCAGCTGACGACGGGTGAGGGAGGGATGGTCATTCCCGCCGATGCCAAGGCAGCCGAGTTGGCGAGAAGCGAGCGAAATCAGGGCAGGGCTGCAGATATGGCTACCGTTGATCACGAGAGGCTGGGCTTCAACTACCGCCTGTCGGAGATCGCAAGTGCGATCGGGGTAGCCCAGATGGAGCGCCTCGATCACCTGCTGGCTGAACGAGAGCGGGTGGCGGATCTCTACGCGGAGGCGCTGAAGGGTATCGGCGCGGCGCCCGCTGGCGAAGGGGATTTCGACGGACTCCTGCTTCCTTGCGCCGATCGGGGTAGCGAGCATCGGAGCTGGTTCGTGTACCCGGTCAGAGTGCCTACGGGAACAGATGTGGCGGCGGTGGCGAGAGCCTTGACCGAGGAAGGGGTCTCGGCCAAGCCCTACCTTCCCTGCGTGCACCTGCTGCCTGATTATCGGGATCGCTTCGGGTCTAGAGAGGGGCTTTGTCCCAATGCCGAGGCAGCGTCCAAGCGAAGCTTGGCAATGCCATTCCATGGCGGGATGGGACCAGAGGAGGTGGAGCGTGCTGCGCTGACCCTCCAGCGGGTGCTCGAGCGCGAGCGCGGACGCGGTGACGGCTGATGTCGAGATTCGACTCGGAACGCGACGACCTCTTTCATGCGATCAACGCCTCGATCGGGTTCGATCGCAGACTCGCCCCTTACGACCTGCTGCAGTCACAGGCACACGCTCGAGCACTGCATGCCTTGGGCGTCCTCGACGAGGCTGAGCTGGACGCGATTCTCGGATCGCTGGAGCAGATCCATCAGGAGGTCGAGTCAGGTGCCTTCGAGTTCCGCCCGGAGGATGAGGACATACACATGGCGATAGAGCGTCGGCTGATCGAGCATCTCGGTGAGCTCGGCGGGAAGCTACATACCGCGCGCTCACGTAACGATCAGGTGGCGACCGACCTCTCATTGTTCGTCCGTGCCCATTCACTCGCCTGTGGAGATCTCACTTGGCAGCTCATGCAGACCTTGCTGGACAAGGCCATCGCTCATGAGGGCTGGCGTTCGCCGGCATACACACACCTCCAACGCGCTCAACCGATCTACCTCTCTCACTATCTGCTCGCCTACTTCTGGATGTTCCGCAGAGATCTCCTCCGGTTCAGGTCCGCAGCCCATTCAGCCTCTGAGATGCCAGCTGGCTCAGGCGCTTTGGCAGGACTGAACTGGGATCTCGACAGAGACCAGATGGCTGCGACACTCGGGTTCGCAGGGCCGATGCAGAACTCCCTCGACGCGGTCTCCAGCCGTGACCAGGCGTTGGATCTACTCTCCGCCAGCGCGATCTGCTCCAATCACCTGTCCCGGCTTGGCTCCGAGATCGTCATCTGGTCGAGCTCAGAATTCGGCTACCTGTCGACCGATGATTCCTTCGCGTCCGGATCCAGCATCATGCCCCAGAAGAAGAACCCTGATGCGGCGGAGCTGCTCCGAGGCAAGGCGCCGAGAGTAGCCGCTGATCTCCAGTCCTTGTTGGGTGCACTGCATGCCCTCCCACTCGGCTACAGCAAGGACATGCAGGAAGACAAAGAACCCCTGTTCGACGCAGTCGACACGACGGAGACGTCGCTGCGGGTCGCGGCCCGGATGATGGAGGGAATTACCTTCGACCGCGATCGCCTGGAAGCAGCTTCGGACGATCGCTTACTCGCCGCAACGGATCTGGCGGATGTGCTTGCGGCCGAGGGAGTCCCGTTCCGGGCTGCGCACGGAATCGTGGGCGGGTTGGTGAGGCGCGCGCTGGAAGAGGGGAAGCCGTTCGAGGAGATGTATGGAGAGGCGCTGTCCAACCTGCCGCCCGAGGCGAGGAGCCGGGTGGAGGAAGCGATGTCCGGTCGCGACGTCATCGACTCGAAGATCTCCGCCGGTGGTACCGGTGCCTCGAGGGTCGCAGAGCAAATCGCCCTTGCGAGGCAGGAGCTCGAGGTCCTTCAGCCATCGTCACGCGACTGAGTCCAGACTTCTTCGATCGGCCCGTAGGGGTCGTATCTCGCGAACTGCTGGGTTGTGGGCTCTATTCCAAGGGGGTCGGGGGGACGATCGTCGAGACCGAGGCCTACGGTCCGGATGACCCGGCTTGTCATGCTTATCGCGGTAAGACTGACCGCAACGCACCCCTGTTCGGGCCCCCGGGGAGCATCTACGTCTACCGCTCTTACGGCGTGCACTTGCTCTTGAATCTGGTCTCGGAATCCGAAGGCAGGCCCGCTGCTGTCTTGATCAGGGCGCTAGAGCCTCACCTGGGAATCGATCAGATCAAGGCACGAAGGGGTGGTCGGGGCACGCTGGATCTCTGCTCTGGTCCGGGAAAGGTTGGCCAAGCCCTGCGGGTCGACTCGGAGATGAACGGCCGGCTTTTCGGCGAGGCCGGTCTGGTACTCGAACACCCTGAGAGCCCCGTGGATGAGTCGGTGATCCTCTCTGGCCCTCGTATCGGCATCAGCCAAGCACAAGACCGGCCGTGGCGATTCCATCTGGCCAACTCTCGGTACGTCTCGGGGCCTCGACTCGCTTCCGAGTGAGCGTCGTCAGAGTCCTACGCCTCCGCCACCGCCAGAGGGGGCGGGTGCAGGGGCTTGAGGTTGACCTCCACCTCCACCGCCTCCTCCGGTAGCGGGGGCTGCGGGGGCGGTTGGTGCCGAATAGCTGGGCGTGTAAGAAGAAGAAGAGGAGCCCTCGGATCGGCCGCTACGGTATCCCGCCTGAATCCCTTCGAGTGCCTGGATGATCCTCGACCAGATGACGGCGGGATAGGTCCCTCCCGCAACCGGCTGGCCGCCGTATTCGGTTTTCATCGCCTTGACGCTGTCCGGATAACCGACCCAGACGCAGGCCGTGAAGTTTTCACTCCCGCCGCAAAACCATGCATCTCCATAGTCCTCAGTGGTTCCGGTCTTGCCCCATGCGTATCCACCGGTGGCTGCGTTGGTACCTGTGCCCCCCGATATGACCGACTGGAGGATCCCCTTCACAGTGTTGGCGTTATCGGATGAGAGCACCCGAGATTTCGTCACTTTGTTCTCTGCCACGAGATCACCCTTCGAGTCGGTGATCTTGACTATCGGCACCGGACCATCGTCCCTCGGATCCTTACCCACGTCGCCTTCGATGCTGTCCAGGGTCCCGCTGATTCGATTACCGCCTGCGGCGAGGGTCTGGTAAGCGTGGGTCATTTCGAGGGGTGTACAGCAGTAGTTGTCGAGACCCCCGAGCGTCATGGCGGGGTTGGTGGAGACGGGAGTTTCTATGCCCATGTCCTGCGCCATCCTCGCGATCTTCTTGGTCCCAACCTGCAGACCGAGTTCCGCATATACGGAGTTGTCGGAATATTGGGTAGCGGTAGCTATCGAGGCGCTACCCAGATAGTCGTCGTCGTAGTTCTTCACAACGAACATCTCCTTGTTCGGGTTCACTCCGGGAATGGGGAACTGCTTGGGTTGCGAACTGAAGACCTCACCCGTTGAGCGACCTTGTGACAGGGCGGTTGCGAGGACGAAGGTCTTGAAGGTCGAACCGGGCTGCCTGTAGCCCTGCGTCGCGAGGTTGAATGGCCGCTCCTCGTAGTCGCTTCCCCCGACCATGGCGCGCACCTCACCGGTGTCGTTGTCCAGCACCACAACTGCGGCTGTCGGTGAGACACCGGCAAGGGCGTCGTAAGCGATCTGAGAGGCGGTCTCCTGCATCTGGAGATCGATAGAGGTCCTCACCCTGAGTCCACCGGAGAATGCCGTTCCGGGTCCGAACTTGTCGACCAGGACCTGTCTCATCCAAGTAGTGAAGTACGGCGACTTGGAGTCCTCCTGCGGACGCTCGATCTCTGACGAGGCTGGCAGTGGGGTCGCCTTTGCTTGTTGGTACTCGACGTCAGAAAGGACTCCCTGCTCGTTCATCTTCTCGAGCACTACGTTGCGCCTCTCGAACGCGAACTGCGGATTCACCCTCGGCGAGAAGGCGGATGGTGAGTTGATCAGCGCTGCCAGGAGCGCGGCCTCTTCGGGCAGGAGTTCATTTGCGCATGGCTCCTGCCCGTCCTCGCCACACCCGGGGTGGTTGTAACCGAAGTAGGTCCTCGCTGCGGCTTCGATCCCGTATGCGCCCTCACCGTAGTAGACGGTGTTCAGATACTGGGTCAGGATCTTGTCCTTGTCCCACTTACGCTCGAGGTGGTAGGCGAGGGCGCTCTCTCGGAGCTTCTCGAAGACAGTACGTCGATCCTGGGTCTCGAGAGCGTTCTTGACGAACTGTTGGGTGATCGTGGACGCACCCTGGATAGATCCGCCCGGGATGAGGTCCACCACCGCAGCTCGCGCGAGGCCCTTGTAATCGACCCCGCGATGCTCGTAGAAGCGCTCATCCTCGATCGCCACAACGGCGGACTTGGCATAGGGGGATATCTGGTCCGAGAGAACGAGATACCGCTGATCGTTCGAAAGGAGTGTTCCGATATCTCGACCCCGGACGTCATAGATCTCGGTGTTCTGGGCTGTGTCGTACTGCCGCTTGTTCTCCAGATCCGGCAGCTGACGGGATATCGCCATCAACATTCCGAACAGCACAGAGACGATGGCCAGCAGACCGAGACCTCCGGCCACGATGAACACCCGAAGTGGTTTGAGGCGCCCGGGCTTGGCCCTGCGTGGCGCTCGTTTCACGGGCGTCTTGTGCCGGGGACTGCGTCCAGATCTGGAATCACCTAGGTTGGCGACCTCGGTCTCTCCGGGGGCCAAGGGACGCCGTCGCCCAGGCACCCGTACCGCCTGCCGGAGCTCACCGGTCTTGGCGGCGACGCCAGTGCCCTTGATCCGCTGGCCACTAGCCTTGATTCCCACTCGAAGGGAACGAAAGCTCCCCGTCACGCTCTCCTTCGCCTGTCTGGTTGCATCGAGCAGGGGGGAGGTGCTCTTGCGTAAGGCACTTCGTTGAGGCTGACGGTCGAGGAGCGCCTCGAACGGCACGTCATCACTTTCGACCCGGTCCCTGCCTTCCACGCGCCGACGTGCAGCTCTCCGTCGAGAATCTTTCGCGAACTCCCTGCTGGAACTCCTCGCCGGACGCGAGCCGGTCTTGCCGTTTCCTGTCGACGAGGTGGACGGTACGTCACCTGCGAGTCCGTTCGACTCGGCTGCCCCAGCTGAACCACTGGTGCTGCGAGCACCGTTTGCCCGATCGGGCGTGTCCTCCGACCAGCCCGGGAAGGCGGAACGCCCGTCACCACCGCCGCGTCCAGCACGCTTGCGCTGTCGCGACGGTGATGAGGTGGGAGACCCGTTGCCGGACCGCCCGGGCGTATCCGAGTCGGCACTTCGCGACGACGGCGTGGCGGCGCCGTTGCCGTTCCCTTTGCCCCTCCGCTTGCGGGGTACCTTGCTGGCACCCGGAAGACCGGTGGCTTCGGGACCGACTCGGAAGTCGAATTCCGTTGTTTGCTCTGTTTTGGAACGTTTTTCGGCCACGATTGGTCAGCGATGGCGGCGCATCGGCTCCGCTCTCTAGCTCTGAGAACAGAAACCCGTCGGATGGACGAAAGACTCGCCCCGCCAGGCGAACCGAGAGAAGGTTAGCATTGGGCAGATGACGGATTCAGTAGTAGATTTGGCGAAAGAGTTGAGAAACGGCGCTGTAGAGGCGCTTCCGGCCGGGCGGCTCGAAGAGCAATTGGAGGAGGGCCGGCCCCTGAGGGTAAAGCTCGGAATCGATCCCACAGCGCCGGACATCCACCTCGGCCATTGCGTGGTCCTCGACAAGTTGGCTGATTTCCAGCGGTCTGGGCATGAGGTCGTGCTGATCATCGGCGATTACACCGCCCGAGTGGGGGATCCGAGTGGCCGAGACAGCCAACGCCCCGTCCTCGCTCCAGCAGAGATCGAGAGCAACGCCCGCACCTTCCAGGATCAGGCGTTCAAGATCCTCGATCCGGAACGTACGACGGTTCGATTCAACAGCGAGTGGCTCGACATGCCGATGGAGCATCTGTTCCGACTGCTCGGATCGG
The DNA here is from genome assembly GCA_032119755.1 of Solirubrobacterales bacterium. Classification (GTDB taxonomy): domain Bacteria; phylum Actinomycetota; class Thermoleophilia; order Solirubrobacterales; family 70-9; genus CAIUSP01. The sequence goes on from JAUMFR010000092.1 coordinate 6,332, forward strand.
TCACGGTGGCTCAGGTCCTCGAGCGAGACGATTTCGACAAACGCATCAAGGCCGATCTCCCGATCTCGGTATTGGAGATCCTCTACCCGCTGCTTCAGGGATATGACTCGGTGGCGATTCGCTCGGATGTCGAGCTGGGGGGGACCGACCAGAAATTCAACCTCCTGCTCGGGAGAGATGTTCAACGGTCATACGGCGTACCCGAGCAGTCGATCATGTGCATGCCCATCCTCCCTGGGATCGATGGCAAGCAGCGAATGAGCAAGAGTCTGGGCAATTACGTCGGCGTGACAGAACCACCGGAGGAGATCTTCGGAAAGCTGATGAGCATCCCTGACGATGCGATGCCTTCCTATTACGAGTTGATCCTGCGTCGCGAGATACCGGGCGAGATGCCACCGAACGAGGCCAAGCGAGAGCTCGGCAGAAGCGTCGTCGCAAGGTTCCACGGGGAATCCGCGGCAGAGCGGGCAGAGGCCAGATTCGATCAGATCCATGTCAGCGGGGAGATACCCGAGGATGTGGAGGAGCATTCGCTAGCGGGCTTTGCCGATCCGCAGGGCAGCGTCCATCTCCCGGCGGTCATCTCGAAACTGTTCGATGTCTCGAGTAGCGAGGCGCGACGACTGATCGAGCAGGGCGGAGTGAAGTTGGATGGATCCGCAATATCCCCCGAGCATGGACTCGACCTTCCAGTCTCCGAACTGAGCGGGAAGGTGCTTCAGGTAGGCAAGAGGAGATTCGCCGCACTGCAGGATTAGCAGGAGCGAGAGATCGGGACTTGCGCTTCCCTGACCCAATGCCTATACTTTCGCGTCCTGCTTCATGGTGCCGGAGTCGTACTGGCTCGGAGAGGCTTTCTGGGCTCAGGCTCAGCAGTCCTCCGGGAAACGACCGAGTCACCCCGAAGCTTGGTATTCGAGGCGGCGAGATCCGTCGCACGGTTACAGCGGTCTTTGAAAACTGAGCAGCGCGCAACGGAGAGCTTTGCTTTCCGTTGACGAAAGCCCGGCCCTCCTATAGCCAGCTATTGGAGGGCTGAGAATGACCTCGTCATGTCGTCACCACACGTGTACGTGGTGACAGCCAGGCATGACACTCTGTGCAGTATTTTCACGGAGAGTTTGATCCTGGCTCAGGACGAACGCTGGCGGCGTGCTTAACACATGCAAGTGGTGCGACGAACCAGGCTTCGGCCTGGGGCCAAGCCGCGAACGGGTGAGTAACACGTGGGTAACCTGCCCCGATGACTGGGACAACCCGAGGAAACTCGGGCTAATACCGGATGTAGTCTGATTCCATCAGGAGCCAGACCAAAGGAAGCTTCGGCCTCCGCATTGGGATGGGCCCGCGGCCCATTAGCTTGTTGGTGAGGTAACGGCTCACCAAGGCCACGATGGGTAGCTGGTCTGAGAGGACGATCAGCCACATTGGGACTGAGACACGGCCCAGACTCCTACGGGAGGCAGCAGTGGGGAATCTTGCGCAATGAGCGAAAGCTTGACGCAGCAACGCCGCGTGGGGGAAGAATGCCTTCGGGTTGTAAACCCCTTTCAGGAGGAACGAAGGATCGGCCGTTAATAGCGGTCCGGTTTGACGGTACCTTCAGAAGAAGCCCCGGCTAACTACGTGCCAGCAGCCGCGGTAATACGTAGGGGGCAAGCGTTGTCCGGAATCATTGGGCGTAAAGCGCGCGTAGGCGGCTCGATAAGTCTGCT
>JAUMFR010000093.1:0-2624 GCA_032119755.1 Solirubrobacterales bacterium
GCTCGAACGCCATGGCGTGGGCGAGGTGATTGCCAACATCTCGTACCTCCCAGATGCGATGCGCGATGCCTTCGGCGATGGCTCGGAGTACGGCGTAAGCCTGGAATGGAGCGAGGAACCAGCACCGCTCGGAACTGCCGGCGGAGTCGCCAAGGCCGGGGAGTTCCTCACCTCGGGTGGGGACGACTGCTTCTGCGTCATCTCCGGTGACGCGCTGACCGATGTGGATCTATCCGCCCTGGTCGAGGCGCACAGGAAGTCGGGTGCCGTTGCCACGCTTGCCTGCAAACAGGTCGACGACCCGTCCGAGTTCGGGGTGATCGTCACCGACGGCGACGGGCGGATCGAGGGCTTCCAGGAGAAGCCCTCTCCCGGCGAGGAGCTCTCGAACCTCGCCAACTGCGGGATCTATGTATTCGACGACTCGATCTTCGACCACTTTCCTCCTGCCGATCACAGGAGTCCTGCCGGGCCCGACGATCAGCCGGACGGGTTCGTGGACTGGGCGATGGATGTCTTTCCCGCCCTGCTCGCAGGCGATGCCGAGATGCGCGCTCACGAGATCACCGACTACTGGAACGACATCGGATCGCTCGACGAACTCCTGGCCAGTAACCACGACGCCTTGCGCGGTCTGGTGCGGGTGGATCTGGCCGGTGAGCAGGCCTCGGAGGGAATCCGCATCGTCGGCGAGCCGGACCTCGCCGAGGCGAAACTGGACCCCCCGATCCTGATCGGCGAGGGCGTCCACTTCGGCAGTAGCTGTGAGGTTCATGGACCCACCGCCATTGGGGACGGCGTCTCGATCGGTGAGGGGGTGACGATCCGCGAGTCGGTCGTGCTGCCGGGATCGAAGGTCGAAGCGGGTTCCACCATCTCGGGCGAGATCTTCGGTCTAGACCGGTAGCAGCCGAAGTCACGCTTTCGTTACGCATTCAGGTCAGCCGCTCGCTCTGCTCGGCTTTGATCGGGCGATGCTCACTGATGCCAGCGCTCGCGGCCTGAGCGCCCTCTTCTCGCTTGCGGTTCCTCCCACCTGCCTGATCTGCGGCCGGCCCTCGTCGCAGGAACGGCGAGATCTCTGTGGGCGCTGTTTCGTCCGCACAGGAGCGCTCGAGCCGGTGATCGAGGCGGGGCCGGTTGGGGTCTCCGAGGTGCTCGTCGCCGGCCCGTACGACGGCATCGCAGGTGAGATCGTGAAGGCTCTCAAGTTCCGGCGCCATCTGGGTGCGGCTGGCTTGGCAGCAGCGTTGCTCGAGCGCGCAATCACGCTCGCCAGCCCGGGGTTCCTCCGCGAACGCCCCACAGTGGTGCCGGTGCCTCCCGACCCTTTGCGCTGGCTCGTCCGCGGATTCGACCCGACCGAAGAGATCGCAATCGCCTTGGCCAACCGCATGTCGCTTCCATATTCCCGCTCGCTGGTGCGAAGGAAGGGGCCCAGACAAACCGGCCGCAGAAGGGCCGACAGGCTAGCACGACCTCCGGTTGTGGCCTTGGCGGAGCCTGACTCCACTCTCTCCGACCGGTTCTTGCTGGTCGATGACGTCCTCACCACCGGGGCCACCCTGACCGCCTCTGCCGCACCCCTGCTGGCCGGTGGGGCCTCGAGGGTCGACGCCGTCTGCCTCGCACGGGCTGGTGATCTCGGCTGAGGACGCGAGCCGCCTTACACTCCTACCATCACCGTTCGAACGACCAAGCCAGCACACAGGCTCAGGAGGCACGATGCAAACTGACATCAGGGGAATTCACCACTACGAGATCACCGAAGAGGACAAGCAGTCCGTCGCCGAGCGCTTCGAGAGGATCGGCGAACAGGCGGGACCTGAGGCCTCCCTCGATGTGGAGCTCTGGGAAGAGCAGAACCCCAGGATCACCGACAAGATGATTTGCGCCGCGACCCTGGTACTGAAGGGTGAGACCATCCGCGCAAAGGAGGCCCATCCCGAGATGGTCCACGCCATCCACCATGCGGCCGAGGATGTCCGCCGCCAGGTCAAGCGCCACTACGAAAAGCAGCGCGGTCGCTAGCCTCGAACTGTGGCAAGAGGGCTGATAGACAAGGCGCTGCGCCTGGGTGAAGGCAGGCAGTTCAAGGAGTTCCAGCAGAGGGTCTCCGAGATAAACGATCTCGAGTCGGGCCTCCAGGCCCTCGACGACGCTGGTCTGCTCGCCAAGGCCGATGAGCTGAGGAAGCGCGCCCGGGCCGACAAGCCGGAGTCGCTCGACGATCTTCTCCCCGAGGCATTTGCACTCACTCGCGAGGCGGCCCGGCGCAATCTCGGCCAGCGCCACTACGACGTCCAGCTGGTCGGTGGTCAGGTACTCCACTCGGGCGCGATCGCAGAGATGAAGACCGGTGAAGGAAAGACCCTCACCGCCACCACCGCAGTCTTCTTGAACACCCTTGCCGGCGAAGGCGTCCACCTGGTCACAGTCAACGATTACCTCGCACGCCGCGACTGCGAGTGGATGCGCCCGGTGTACGAAGCGCTTGGGGTCACCGTGGATGCGCTCCAGGAAGGCGACGATCCCTACACCCGCCGCGAGAAGTACGCCAAGGACATCACCTACGGCACCAACTCAGAGTTCGGATTCGATTACCTCCGCGACAACATGGCCGG